>JAEOTK010000257.1 GCA_016839875.1 Candidatus Heimdallarchaeota archaeon | reverse complement strand
GTTTAGCAGAGCGCTATAAGGTATATGAAGGGGATGAAAAGTATAAGCCAATCATAATCTTACTAGCAGGAGTTCCAGGTATTGGAAAAAGCACTTTATCTTCCAGATTATCTCAGAAATTAGAGATAAGCAACATCATAGGAACTGACATGATAAGGCAAATTTTGAGACAGACCATATCATCTAAACTCGTGCCTGAATTACATTGCAGTAGCTATGAAGCTTACAAGTTCCTTAAGCAAAAATTAAATCCCACTCTTCGTCAATCAATTGTAGGATATGAAGAACAAAGTCGTCATGTTGTTGTGGGTGTTGAAGCATCAATACAATCCGCACTATACTCAAGAGAAAATACAATTATAGAAGGAGTGCATCTTGCACCAAATATCATTAAACCTTCGGTTCTTAATGAGCCTCATGTCTTAATGATGCTTCTCTATTTGGAAGATGAAGATGAACATCTATCTAGAATAAAAGCAAGAGGAACAGCTATAAAGAAGAGAAAGGCGGATAAGTACATTGAAGCATTTCAAGAGATAAGAAGTATACAAACATACTTAGTTGAGGAAGCAACAAAAGCGAACATCAAAATGATAGAAACTACAGATAGCAAAGAAGCTTTAGAAAAACTAATGGATTATAGTTGGGAAAAAATATTAAAATTAGAAGCTTCAATAAAGGGATAAATCCCTTCAGCTTCTAAGATGTAGTTGTGACTTTACATTTAAGCGAGGGTAATTTTGGTAATTCTATTTCAAAACCTACTACTGGTACCCAGATTTGGTTTTTTTCCAACACTGAAGGATGAATCTCTCCGATAATTCCACAAACCTCTTTATTGACCACAACTTTTCCGCATCTACCTTCAGTAAAAGAAGGATGTTTAGTAGGCTCTAACTTATAATCAATCCTTAAGAGATTCATAAGTTGATGTAATCTCTTATGAACTTCTTCAAAGCTAGCTTCGGCATCAGCGTAGAAGAATGCAGCATTACTCTGAGTAACAACTTTTTCTTTTGAGATTTGAGTTATTTCCCCTACTTCAAATATCATCTGAGGATAAGTTTCATGGGTATTTTTTGAAAGAACGCTAACCAACATTGGAAAAATCCTGTTTCTCATGACACTAAAAGTTGTTGTAACTGGGTTCTCAATTTTTACAAGCTCCTTTGCATCAATATTTACATTGGTTGTTAGAATAGCGGGATCAGTAAGAGCATGTGTAAGAACTTCTATTCCTCCTGAACCCACAAGAATATCTCTTACTAAATTTTCACTTTCTGTTTCAGGAAGAAGTCCACCTGTAGTGAGAACCGTCCATTTTGTTGGTCCAATTTTGTTAATGTCTAAAGCAATTAACAGTTCTTCCGCAATATCAACCCAATGAAGAATATCTTTTCTATAGGGAGGAATTGCAACTGTTATTTTTGAATCATCAATAGATACACAATCAAATCTCTTTTTGGCAAATAGTTTCTTTGCATCCTCTGGTTTAATGCTGGTACCAAGACATTTGTTTATAGCATTCAGATCAACTACTATCTCTTCTTTTTGTAAAAGAGGAGTAATTACCTTTTCATCATGGATCTCAGAAGGATAATCAATTTCAACACTATATATCTCAGCTCCATGTTCTACCATTGCTTGACAGAGTATATTCAGAACTACGTTAACAGTTTCAAAATTAGTTCCTGTTACTTCTAATAGACTGTCAGTTGTATCTTCTGTTATTCTTCCTACATCATTACTATTTATTACTGGAGGTAAGGATAATGTTAAACCATCAGCAGAAAGCAAGATTGGATAAAGTCCATAACCTTTGACTATGTGACCAAACTCTTTTCCTTTCTCATGTTCTTCCAGGATTCTATCTAATGTCATTTTTTCTGTATGCTCAAGAGGAACAAATTCATGAGATTCTTTGATAACCTTGTATTCAACTGGGCTCTTTATCATAGATAGATTATAGAAACCAATTGAGGATCGCTTTCTTCTCCTTCCATAAGATTGATCAATCTTTTCTGAAAGCTGCATTATCTGTTTGATATAATAATCACTTAGGGATACGTTCTTCGCTATTGCACAGGCTATATAAGGTCTAGTTGATGCAAGTTTCGAATCAACTACAACTTTGTAACCACTGTCTTTCACTTCATATGAAGGAATACCTTTTGCTTCACCAAGAATACCTTTTATCTCTCTTATCATACCTTCAGGAGACCAAAGATCAGGCCTATTGCTAGATTTTATGTCTATTACAAGCATATCCTCTTCTTCAACATATTGCTTAATTTCTGACTTTGCAAAGGAAAGTAAATCATCGAGTTCTTCAATTGATAATTTCTTCCCAAGCATTTCCTGCATTTTTTTGTAACTAGCTTTTATTGATACCATTTTTTTCAATCCCCTGACATTTTTGCTGATCTCAGCCATTCAAGTTTAGAACTATACAGTTCTCGCATATCTGTAACACCATACTTTACCATGAAGAGTCGTTCAATTCCTAAACCCCAAGCAATAACTGGTTCATCAATACCAAAGGGTTTAGTTACTTCGGGTCTAAAAATACCAGCACCACCAAATTCTATCCAACCTAGATTTGGATCTTTCACATTAAGTTCTACTGAAGGTTCTGTAAACGGATAATAATCTGGTTTGAATTTGAAATTCTCATTTTGAGCAATATCAACTGCAAATGCTCTGAGAATACCTAGTAAATCTCTGAATGTTATTGTTGGATCTACAACAATACCTTCCACTTGGGTAAATTCTGCAAGATGTGTAGCGTCAACTGCATCTGGTCTATAACATCTTGAGATAGAGAAGTATTTTGAGGGAACTTCTAAATCAACTAATGTTCTTGCACTTACGGATGTCCCATGTGCCCTCAGAACTAAACGAGCACTTTTTAGTGGATCCCATTTATACCTCCATCCTTTACTTCCTGTTCCAAAACCATCTTCATGAGCCTTTTTTACATTTTCCACGTAATCTTCTTTAGGTAATTTTCCTAGTTTTGGGTTAGAAACTTGGTATACATCCGACCATTCTCTTGCAGAATGATCTTGTGCTTGAAATAGAGCATCGAAATTCCAGAATTCTAGTTCAACTGGAGGTCCTCTCATCTCTTTAAATCCTAGAGCGATGAGTTTTTCTTTTGTTTCGTCAAGAAACTTAGCATAGGGTTGTTTCCTACCTGAGTAAAATGAAGGTGGTGCAACTTCTAGATTATATGCTCTTAAACCTACTTCATTCCAGGAGCCATTTCTAATCATTTCTGGAGTTATTCTACTTACTTCTGTTGTTTCTACAATCTTCTCTTTGACTTCATCATAAGGAACAATATAATCAAAGATTGATTCTTTTACTTCTTCTAGCAATGCTAAATTTCTCTCAAGTAAAATCTCTCTGTAATCTCCAATTTCAACTGTTTTTCCCGAAAAGATTTCTTCAAGTATCATTTGTAATTCTGTATTGATATCTATGTCATCATCAATTGTTGACACTTGACCTTTTTCGATTCTTACTAGATTGGATTTTCTCAATGTACCTAATCCAGCATTTAGCTCTCTCTTATCACATTTTAGAATGTCAGGCAATTCGGAAAGAGGGATTGGTTGTTTATCTTTCAAAGCAGCAATAATTCGTCTTTCTATTAACTGCTTCTCTACTGCATCTTTACCTTCTTCAGTAAGCACGAGTTCCTGTTTAATTACTGTATTGCGTTCAATCCAATTCTCTTTATCTAAATAGGATAAGAAGTATTCCAATTTACCACGATCAAGCTTAGTTTTGTTTTCTAATTCTTTAATAGTAATTTTCTTACTTTTACTAATTATTTTGTAAATCTTTATTGCATCAGGTGGTAATGATATATTCTTCTCTAAATTACTCATTGTTCACTTCTCCTTCTGGATGGTTTAAAAAAATAGTTACTGTTAACTTATTATCTCTGGGGTTTTTCTGAAAAGAGGTTAATGAAATTCCAAGATACGTTACGCCCCATGTACTTTAGAATAATTTGCCTCAGTAATTATATAAAACTTTCGAGATTAAAGGAAATAATGGTAGAAAGAGATCTACTATAGATTCTTTGCTAATATTCAAGTTCTTCAAATTCTTCTGGAACTGCTTCTAGATCCTCTTCATCAAAGTCTTCTTCATCTAGTTGTTCTTGATATTGATCTAGAACCTCATTTGAATCCATCAAAAGATCAAGATCATCGTCAGAACCTAATTCCATTTCGATTATCCATCCTTCTTCATAGGGGCTTTCGTTTAGCAATTCTGGTGTTTGACGAAGTTCATCATTGACTTCATTTATAGTTCCACTAATTGGAGCTTTGATTACAATTGTGTCCTCAATTGAGTCAATTGAAATGATTTCTACATCCCTTTCGATATATATTCCTGTTTCAGGTAAACTGGTAGAAATTATATCATCAAGTGCATATTGAGAAAAATCAGTGATCCCTATTCTATATATTCCTCTCCCTCTGTCTTCTATCCATACGTAAATTGAATGATACAAGTAATCATCAGGGAATTTGAATTGTTTTTTCATTTCAGTCTAACAACTCGTTTCTACTCTATTTTTGAAGTTTTCCTTATTTATCTTTTTCTTGCTAGAAAGAGTTTATATCTATGTACTAAAAAATTGAGAGACAATCGCAGGTATTTCTGTTACATCTTTCAAAATAATATCAGGTTTAGATCTTTCCAATAAGGCCTTATTTATTTCTGGAAATTCACCTAGAATACCAATAGTTTTGATACCTGCATTCTTACCCGCATAAATATCTGAAGTAAAATCTCCCACCATTGCACTATTAGATTTATCAACGTCTAATTTATTTATTGCAATGAGAAGTTGATCTGGATAAGGCTTTGTAAAACGCACATCAGTTCTAGTTACTATAGTCTGAAATTTATTATGTAACTCTGGAAAATACTTTCTTAATCTTCGTGCTGTAAACCTAGAAGCAGAAGTTACTAATGCTAGTTTGAAACCCATTTTTTGAAGTTGTTCTAGAGTTGTAACTGCCCCTTCTAAAGGTATTATTGGAAATTTCTTTCTTCGAAGCAATACAAAACCTAAACTAACTAAAACGCGGATCTTCTGAAAAACATTTAAACCTCCAACATTGCACACTTCAAGGATTCCTTGCAGCATGAGTATATTGGTTCTACCTCCATGAACCAGCAATAAAGAAGAACTGTGTTGAGAAATTGCATCTCTGTTGAAATCTGGCTTTATTTTGAAAAAAATTTCTTCAATAGGATTTATCCATCTAGCTTTAAGGCTAATTAATACTCCATCCATATCAAAAAGTAAAGCATAATCTTGCCAAGAGGATTCATTAGACATTTTTCGTGTTCAATGTCTTCTGAACCGTTTATTTATGTTTGCTTACTTTCGAAGTCTTTTTCTTAGCAAGAATGCATTATCAACTAATTCAAAGAGTTTGGATAATGTTTCTTCAATAGGTGATTTATTGAAGTATTCAAGTGCTACACTAATGGATACTTCCTTGTAATCCTTGATGAACTTGTATATCTTCTGACTTAACTGATCAAGTTTGGGTACATCCTTCTCTTTTACAACGTTAACTGTAAGTGGGTGTAATGCCCAAATGAATAGATTTTCTGATATTGTGTCAATGATTGCTCGAGCGTTAGTAGTAAATTCTTCTGTATTGCCATCCCATGTAGGGCTAGTCATTGAGTGGAATCTTTTCTCAAACCATTCAACGAATTCAGCTAGTCCTTGTTCAACATCCTTTGAGATATCAGCTGTACTGAAGAGGTAGGTTGTGATACAATCAGTACCTGAACTAGATACACAGAATTGTCCATAGTCTATTTTCTTAACAGCACTAGCTTCTCCACCACTTATCTCGCCACCCATTCCAGAAACAGCTTGAAGGAAACCAGAAACCAATGATGAATCAACAGTTATTTCACCACCAAGATCCCATTCATAAACTGGTAATCCTGTATCGTTATGAACAACTATAACTTTTCTCATGGATATAACACTTGTAAGGATTTTCGAAATCTTATCCAGATATCCACGTTTCCTAGCTTTTCTCTTTTGTTTCCTGGGTCTTACTACAGCAAAGTGTATAGTTAATGAGATGAATATAATAGCAATAACTGCCAGTGCAGCTGCCATGTAAGGTGTATATTCGCTGAACAAGAAGGTTATAAGATCCATGAATTGAGCTACCTCTATACCTGCAGAATGAGAGCTGGATGCTTCACTAGAAATAACTGATTCACTTGTAGGAGTATAAGAAGCTGAATAATTAACTTCTGCTACACGCCATGGAACCAGAATTTCACTAGTCAGTGCAACATAGAGACCTGGTTGAATCTGCACGAATGCAGCTTCTATCGTATATTCTCTCGTAGTTCCATTAGCAAAAGTAAATTCATAGGTTATTACTACTACGTCTCCATCTGGTGTTGTATAAAATCTGATATTATCAAAAGACATTGTTGTTAATAAAGCGATATTGAAATTATCAATAGATACTCTGAATTGTATTGTACCCAATTGTCTTAAATCTCCAACAATTTCAATGATTATTTCATAAGTTATTTTTTCATGAACACTTACATTTATCAGCCATGTTTGATTTTCAAAACCAGGTTTGTAGAAAGTGAGTAGTATGGTGAAATTCTTTCCTGCCACCAAATCCTCATCAAAAGTTAAGTAAATAATATAGCTGTCGATCCTTGGAGAATAAGTTACAGAAAGGATTTCTGCAGTTGTACCATTTATTATTTCATAATCTATTTCTGCACCTGATATGAAACTATTTTCAGCTGTTTCATATACAACTGTAAATTCTCCATCCTCATCTGCATATATTGTATCTTGGTCGTCAGATGTACTATCTATTGAAGTAGGATGTATATTAATAGTGACAGTTATGAGTATGAAATCAGTTTCGTAACCATATAGACTGATGGTAATGTTAAATATGAAAATAAAACCTGTCGCATTAATTTCAATAGGATCGAATGTAATCTCATAAAATGATCCTACATCAACTAAATTGATGTCAAAATAATTACTTATGTCAAGTGTGTTATTTGCAGATGCAAATTCGATGTCAACAGTAGCTCCCAATATTTCAGTTACAACTAACTCATCAGTATAGTTTAAAAGTATCTGATCTGTTAGATCAGCGTAAAACACCAAATCTGTATCACTTGAATCTATCGATGTTTCTCTTTCTTGAACCAAAATATAAACAACTATTATTTGCGGAGCGAATCCAGGTTCTACAATCGTTATAATTAACTCATAGTAACCAAGAGTGGATATTGATGCAATTGTTATAGAAGTTACATTGTTAAAGAAACTATCTACAGGAGTTGCAACACCTGTTAGATTTCCTGAAAAGAACACCCCAGGACTAGTGACATTAACCATAGATACATTGTCCCAATAGAGAATGTTGAAAGCTGTTCCCGTATTGTAATATATGCTTACAGAACTACTATCCAACAGTAGTGAATCTGTTTGAACAACAATTACCTTTATTGTTATCCGAATAACTGCACTATAGTACCCTGGTTTTGCCAGAGTTATATTCATATCTAACCAGAAAACTGCAACATCATAATTGATGAACGTGATGTTATATTGTCCTCCTCCCATAGCAACGATGCCGACATTTACAAAACTGGTTGAATTTGTAATAATACTTGCTAAATATGCTCCATCAATTGTTTCGGTATTATCTAAATCATTGAATTGAATGATTACCGAAGTGTTGTAACCATCAAACATGTCTGGTGGTACATCAATTGTTGTTATATCTGTTTGAATAATGACAACATTAAGATCTCCTAAAATGTAGTTGTATATTGGTACATAATTAGATTTTGTTACATTGATGTAAACTCTAATACCTATTGTATTTGGATTGTTACTTGTTACTTCAACTTGATAGGAGTTTCCTATTGGTGTCACAATAGCTGAGACATCAGATATATTGAACCATACATCAACTACTGCACCAGTTAAGTCCAGTGAATGATTGGTATCATGGAAATCAAAATTGAATAGAGCAGTATGATATGTATAAATTGAAGCAGCAGCAGAATTAATTTGAATTACAGTTTCTGGAGCACTTACTTCTAATTTGAAAACATCAGAAACATATTGATCTGTATAGTTTGCTCTATAGTCATTGTATTGAACTGTAATGAAAACATCGTATAATCCAACAGCAAGACTGTTTGAGGATGTACTAATATCAAGTTCCCACAATTCAGATGCTCCTGTATATGTGAAACTATAATCTGCTGGGGAAGAGAGAATGAAATTATCTATTCCATTATCGATAACCACAGTCATATCATCTGGTGATCCAGGAGCAACATCAGTTAGATTTGTGCTTGCAGATACATCAGTTAATGCAAAATAGAAGAATGCATTATTTGTATAGTTAGCGTTATAAAATGTATTTAGAATATCAAAATCTAGCTTGTAAAAGATATTCACATCAAAGCTAGCTGTATGATTTATAAGAAATGCTCCTGATGCAAGTATATCAATTGTATGAACACCCACTGCAGCATCTGCATTCACTGTAGTTGTATAATTTGGAGCAGAATCAGCGAAAGTTCCTCCAGCTTTCCAACTTGGTGTAAAAGTCACATCAGCGTTTGGTATAGATTTACCTAAACCAATAAAGAAAGGTTCACTAATATTGTAATAGAAAGCTCTTATATCAATATCATCAAACTGCTCTCTAGTAAGATCAGCAGTTGTCCAGTTATTTGTTCCAGGTTCTATTTCCCATTCACAAATGAATGTTGTATTTGTTTGTACAATAATCCTCTGGGTATAGAACCCAACTTCAGTCCCATTCTCCCAATATACCATTGCAGTCCAAAAACCTGCTAGATCTGAACCATAAACTGAAGGATCAAAAGTAATTGATGAACTAATATAACCATCAGTTACAAAAGACAAACCGCTGTAACTATAAGAAGTTACATCCACATAAGAAAGATTCGCATCTAATGACGATTTGAGAGGAACAATTTGTCCGGATGGATCAAATAAAGTATAATTAAGAGCTCCTGTTGTATCATTATATACTGAACCATCATCTCCTCTAACATATGCATCTAAATAAATTGTAGAACCATTATAACCATATGCATCAGTAGTATCAGTAGTCCAATATCCCAGTACGTATCGGTCTGTCTCAGATACATCATCAGAGAAAGTAGTGGAGAAAATATGATTTGGACTTGTAGTATCAATCCACCAATCACCAGCACTCGTAGTTGTATTTAGATAGATGATATAATATCTACCCAATTTCTCAAATGAAGGTTGAGAAGTCAGATTATAATACCAATCAAATGTATCTGTCCAATCTGCCGGAATAAGAAGTGACATATTTCTATCTAACAATGTATAGGTTGTTGATATCTGATCAGATAACCAAGTTATGTTCCAGTCACAACTCATTGAATTATATGTGGAATTAGTAATTGAATATGCTGATGAAGATGAATAAGTTGTTGAGAAATAATATATTGTATCATAATTTATGCTTACTGAAGTATTAGCAACGATATAATGAATACCTTCAAATGAACTTTGAATTGTGAAGAAATTATTGTTAATATTAGTTGTATTATCTTTTAGATTAACAGTTTTTGGATCATTAAATGTAAGAGCACCATCATAGGTACTATTTACAGGCAATAGTTCAACCTCAAGAGTGAAATCCCATGTATTGCTAGACCAAGAAGTTAGATTGAAATTATCTATGCTTCTATAAGCTAATCCAGTGTTAGGTGTGGTATTATTTCCCCAATACATAACAGAATTTGCACCATCTACATATGTAGTATAATTTACTACAACGAAGTATGTACCTTTTGACAATGTTACTTCGCTAAAAGTATATGTTGGTAGGATTTGAACTCCATTTATCATAGAAGTTGAAGCAAGAGTACTACCAGTATATGTGCCTGCTGTACTCAAAACATTGGTTGCATTAGGATAATTATCTGAACCAATTGGACATAGAAAAATCTCAACTTGGTCATTGAAAACAACATTTTCTTGAAGCCACAATCTGGCTTGTGTGAAGTTTGCATTATCCCACTTCACCTCAAATCCTTGTGCAACTATCTTATAATCAGAATATCCGACATCTCTTCGAACTGATCGAGAAGTATATGCTTCTATTTCATAGAAATCTTTCAGAGCAGTTATGCTAGAAATATCGTAAGAGTAGTAGTCATCAGAGTAACCTAAATCTGCTACTGTGTAATTTGCTTGAATATAATCATTTACTTGAATACTAGTATAGACATTATCTAAATCCTCGGAGTGACTTTCTTCATAAATAAAATAATCATTAATTGTAAA
This sequence comes from Candidatus Heimdallarchaeota archaeon, assembly GCA_016839875.1. The sequence goes on along the minus strand of JAEOTK010000257.1, from coordinate 2,022 downwards.
AGCGTCACCGGATCCAGAAATAGAGTCAATTGGAGAATAGGGAGAACCTATTTCCTCTGGTCTCACTTCTAGTTTTATACTTGGTTCTTCAATAATTATTTCTGTAATAGTTTCTCCGTTTTCAAGTGAAATAGAACCCGGTAAACTCCTATAATTCATTGGATTACCTGCTGCATGAATTTGTGGAACAGGTGCCAACATTACAATAATTAATAGTGAATAACTTGCTAAATATAAAGACAACTTTTTGAATTTACGTATACTAGATGGAAGCTTCATCAATTTATCTCAGTCATTGATGTTTTAAATATTCTTCGACAAAGGCTGTACAACTAAGTAGAAAAATCATGTTTTCAACCAATGATTTATATTTAATTTCCAGGAAAAATTCCTAATATCCGACGAAATCCAGATGGAACGTGAATTTCGGAAACCACTATTGCTCCTTCTGTGGAAATATCTATTAAATTGAAGCTATTTTCAGGTGAAGCAGTCTTTTGCGAAGAGAGAGTATTGCAGTTAACAAAGGCTGTTTTCTCAACTCTAGTACAAAATGCTTTTCCTAAGTGTCCAGATAATACGAGATTAACTTGTGTGTCTGTAAGCATTTTAAGTACGTCTCCTGAATCTTCTAAAGCAGATGTTTCTCTAGTTCCTGGTATTGGAATCAAGTGGTGATGTGTTACTATTGTATGGAATTTGTCTTGTTTTTCTTGCCTTTCATGGTAAACATGTCTTTGTAATCTATTGATTGTTGTTCGTCCAACTACACCTATTTCAGTTTCTGGTGCCGATGAATTTAGAATGTAGAAACAAGACTCATTTTCTTCTACAATTTTATCAATATCAAAATATTTGAACAGGAGATTATCCCCATAACCTAGCATATCATTTGGTCCTGGACATAAAATGAAATTTTCTGAAAATGGAGAAAAAGCTTCTACTGCTAAATCGTAATCAATAGCTCTACCTTTTGCAGTTAAATTACCACAATGAATGATGAAATCAGGATTTGTACTTGAAACTAGTTCCATACCTCTTGTAAATAAGCCAAGTTGTTGACTGAATGTTGATCCAAAATCTGTTCCTGATATCTGTGCAAGTCTTAACCATTTTCCTCCTGATGAGTCTACCATTCTGAAACGTCTTGTAATGGTTTTTACTTCTGTCCTTATTGGTTTCCCATCAGTTTCCATTGTTTTAATCTTAATATCTTTCTCGGGTTTAATTTCTACATAGTTAAGAGTTCGAGGTCCCCCACTTCTTGTCTTATAACTTGAAACACTCCCAGCAGAGATAATTATTGTATCCTCTACTTTGTAAACATTCGGGTGATGTTTATGACCGGTAAAAACAGCATCAACATTATGATCAAGCAAAACAGATAGCATATCTCCTGCATCTACTGCATTTGATCTTTCTCTCCCTGTTTTTGGTAGAGGAATTAGATGATGATGAAAACCAACAATTTTTACCTTGGCATCTCCATATTTAGTCAGAAGTTTAGATGTATAATCAAGTGCCTCTCTACCAAAACGACCACCATCTTGATCAGGAATACATGAATCCAACCCAATAAACAGGATGTCATCATTGAAATCATAAAACTCTCTGGGACCAACCATTTTTTCCCAAACTTCAAAACCTCCGCTTCTGCTATCATGATTCCCAATTATCCAATATACTTTGGGGGAGATTATATTCCTTCGGATTTCATTTGCATAGACATACTCATCCCCTAATCCATCTTGAGTTAAGTCACCAGAAAAAATAGCAAAATCATGTGGTATCGAATTAATAGTTTCGACAGCAGAATTATAGCTTTCCTTGATAAATTGAGGGCGTCTAGTAAAGTGTGTATCACTGAAGTGTACAATTCTTATTGGTTCATCCATTGAGAACAGTATTTTGGTTGGGTTAATTATTCTTTCTACTAGAATAAAAAAAATCCATTGAATATTTCCGAAATCTTTAACATAGCATAATTCTAGGAGACTCAATGACACTTAGAACTTACGAAGT
>JAEOTK010000037.1 GCA_016839875.1 Candidatus Heimdallarchaeota archaeon | reverse complement strand
TGTTATTCGTAACATTTACTTTCAAAGAATCTTCTATATAGATTCCATATTGTGTATTTCTTTCAATTACATTATTATCAATTGTTGCAATGTTGAAGCTTACACCTGTGAAATAAATTCCATAATCGGCAGCATTGATATAGCAGTTTTGAATGATGAAATTCTTAATTGTACTGGTAACGTAAATTCCATAAGTCGCTGAAGTTGTTATATTCAAATCTTCAATTCTATAAGGATCGCTTGGTGTTCCAGTACCTGGAAATCCATAATCTGTGAAATTGTCATTATTTTCAATACGAATGGGATCACTCGGAGTTAAAGCATCTAATCTAAATTCATAAGGTTGTATTGATTTAGATTTTGCAAAAGACGTATTTGAAACAGAAGATACTAGTGGAGTGATTAAACAAATTAAAATGATCATCCACAGATTTTTCCTAAAAATATTTTTTGTTTTCATGATAAAGTCTCCTAAGCATCATTGTGCAAAGAATTTTGCATAATTCTTTTTCTACTTCTTAATTCTTAAATTTATTCAAAAATTTTGTGATAAAGATTCCCTATCTGAACATGTGGAATCAGATTTGATTCAAGATTTTAGGAACTATTATATTATTTCTGAACATGATAGAAATAACGTCTTTCAAGTTGTTGATCTACTTTTTGAATCATCTCCTTACTTTGTACAATTCTTTGCTGACATAGATCATGATTCCCCTCTTCTTTGAACATCTCTTCTAATTCTTGTGCAACTTCAAGTTCTCTTGCCCATACTTCACGACCATTTGATGTAAACTCTGTTATTGTGTATTGCAATCCATTCTCGACTAAAGCCTGACCAACTTTAGTGTTTTTAGGTTTCATTTTTTCTAGTGATTCTTCAGGTTTTTTTCCTTCAGCATAGAAGATTCCCATTTGTCCTTTAGGTTTTGATATCTCTTTCATCTGCTTTAGAATTTCATTGAAATCTTTGGCATAATATAATGTATCAATTGAGATTACTGCATCAAACTTCTCTTTAGGAAACTCTAACTTATTTAGATCTCCAACTTGAAAAACTAATTCTCCTTGTTCAGCCTTAGTGTTATTTTGAGCCCATTCTACAACCTTTGGTGCATTGTCAATGCCAATTAGTGAAACACCTGTTTTTTCTACGATATATTCCGATATTTTTCCCAAGCCACATCCAATATCTAAAACTAATTGATTGGGTTGTAGGTTCATAACTTCAAGCATTGTATCTAATTGTTCTAAATCTAGAACGTTATACTGACATAAGTTTTTGCCAAAAACTTTCTCACAAAAAATTGCGTGTGCTTTGCTTTCAGCACTTCTTACTAAGAAATCATTGTAGAAATCTATGAGCCATTGATTCCTAACATCATTACCGATTGTTTTTCCATCATCAGTAATTTCATAGAGATTATCCTTTTGATTCAGAAGTCCTTTAGATACTAAGGAATTTAAACTCGATTCATACTCTTTTTCAAAATCCTTCAAACGTTTATTTCCAAATTTCATTATCCCCTCACTTGAAGGTTTAATTCTTAGCTTTTCATTTATAATATATTCGTCAGTTTCTGTATCTAATGGAAATTCTACTAAACTCCCAATTACTCCCAGGATTGTTTTTTCTGTTTTATTACACATATAACATGTGCACGTTGAAGTATTTATAAGAATTCTAGTTCCTAGATTTCACTTTTTCTGCGACTGAAATATTTTTAGGTTCTCAAATAGAGAGGATTTGGAATCAAATTGATTCTGATATTTGAGTTTTAACGTTGAGAATTAAATAAGTTTTTAAGTTACTCAACAAAAAATTTGTTGGTGTTTCTAATAAAAATACTGTATAATAGTTCAAAAGCAAGTAAACATCTCAAAATAGCAATTACTTCTATGATATGTGATAAGGATCCTAAAAACAATCTATCAAAAATGATCAAGTTTGTGAATGAAATAAAAAACAACCATTCTGATGTTGAATTAATTCTTTTTGGAGAAACAATACATGGTTGGTTTTACAAAGCAGAGTATCATCATCAAATTGCAGAGACTATACCAGGAAAAACAACAGAATTAATGGTAGAACAAGCTAAGAAAAACAATGTTTACATTTCTTTTGGTATTAATGAAAGGGAAGGGGAAAAAATATACAATTCACAAGTGTTGATAGATCCCTCAGGGGAAATTATTGCTGTTCATAGAAAAAGAGTAATGAGAGAATCATTTTTCACTCCTGGAGACAAACCTGTAACTGTTACATCAATCAAAGATATAAGAACAGGTATAGTCATTTGTTATGATGTTCAGAGTAAAGAAGTTAACAAAGCGTTGAGAAAAAGTAAACTAGAATTGATTATCCATAGTTTAGCAGATGATGAAGACCCAAAGTGGTTCGGTACAGGTTATCTTGCAAGAAGCTATGATGCGTGGTTAATTAATGCAAATCGATTAGGAGATGAGGGTGAGAAATATTGGAATGGTTGGTTAACAATAACTGATCCTCTTGGAAAGATATGCATGAGTGGAATGGAGAAAGAACAATATCTTTACTATGAAATAGGTATAGTAGATCAGAATCGTTTCGTCAAAATTATCAGAAGATTGTATGTAAGAACTGCTCGTATCGTTCATGTGATTAAAAATCTAGATATGGCTTTGTCAGTTGTTTTTGACAGATTTAAAGTAAAAAAGAAAAGAAAGAACATTGAGAAGAGAAAGTAGAGAAAGGATCTAATGAAGATACTCGTTTAACCTATTGAAGTGAAATTCACTAAAAGAAAAACTGAAGTTAAGAGAACTCCCACTATTGCAAATTCTATTATAATTGTCCAACGCTTATGATTCCAATTTGGTGTTCGCTTAAATAGAAAATCCCTTAGCTTATCTGCAATAGGATGACAAACTGGTTCCTTTTTGAAAAATGGACGTAAAATCAACCAATCAATGATATCAGGAAGATTTGCTGCAATAATGACCCACCAATAATCAACTACGAAGAAAATTAAGATTACGACAGAACCGATGTAAATTACTAAATGATAAGATACCCAAAACCAGTCTTTCCAATCAGCTTTAGGAGGATGGTAAGTGATTATTGCTGCAGCATCAATAACAAAATGGCTTGCTAAACTTAAGGGAAGTACAACAACTACTTGGAGCCACAAAGGGGCAGTAGGAAAAATAGCTTGAAATATTCCTAGGAGAAGGATTCCTGTCAATATATGAGTAGGTGCTTGCATATGAATTAGCTTAGATAATGTGATATTAATATTATTCGTCACACTTATTCAATGAATTTCTTACTTTCTTCGAGTAGTTTCATTAGCTTTTCTTGTACTCCTTCTCGTTTAGATAATCTATCCAGTAATTCGTAATTGAGTTGTTTCTTCAACCTAAGAATCATACTATATGCATCATCATGGTCTTGATCACTGGCATAAATTAGTTTTGCAATTATAATTTCTTCAGGTATCTGGATGAAAACCTCTTTGTCAAACACTGTAATCTTCTTCCTATTCATAAGTGCTTCTTCTTCCAGAAGTCTTGTTGGAGTTTTAATGTCTAATCGTAAGAGAATATCTTTTTCCCAGAAAATTGAACAGTGAGTGCTTTCATTTACCGAATCTATGATTTCATTATCAGAGACACGAAAATTATTGCTTTTTAATTTCTGTTCCAGGGTTTTAATCTTATTCTCATCTCTTTCTATTATAATGTCTGCGTCAAGTGTAGATCTAGGACGTCCATAATAATTTACAGCTATACCTCCGATTAATACATATTTGATATTTGATTCATTGAAAGCTTCTATGAAATCTTTAATAAAAAATTCGAAACTATTTCTTTCTGCAGTCATGATGCTAACCTTTCTTGTTTCTTCTTTCCCTCAAATACTGGTCAATTTTAAGAACTTCTTCCTTGGAAGAATCTACTTGAAAACTACTCATAAAATCCATAAGCTGACATAATGCTTTCAAAGTATCTTCTCCCGATAAATTTAGGTTATGGATTCTTCTAATATCAAGTTCAATGTCTTTCTTTCTACGAGTAGTTACCTTCATTAGTATACATTTTACTACTAAATATAAAATGATTCTGTCTTTTAGTCCGATAAAACTAATATGGTAAAATCTGCAATAACCTTGCATTGCAATTAATCGGTTCTTATGGATGGTATACAAAGACAATTGACCAAGTTGTGAGTATGGTGCCAAAACTAAAAGAAGTTGAGATTTTGGATCCTGTATATTCGAAAGGTTGCCCAAAAGAAGAGGATTTCAAAGCATTAGATATTATGGCAGAGAAGATAGCAGAAAAACACAAAGCGCTCAATCTCCTTCAATCCAGAAGATTCTAATCTTTTGGCTACCTAAATATAGTAGAGAAATATATATACAGCTGCTAACAATATGTTCTGTTACACAGTGATAAGGTTCAGGAGATAATCTGTCCTATAGAAGGAAGTATCCATTAAGAGGGATTGTTGATTCAACTAAGAATTTGCAATTTTATTTATAGAAAAAAAAAGAAAAGGAAGTTAGCTATTTTCTCCTACTTATCTTCAAAGTACTAAATCTTGTAATTCTGGAAAAAGGTTTATTTATGTATAGAACTAATTTTCCCTTTGAGAGTGGATTACTTGAATAAAGGACAAGCATTAAAAATTGGTATAATTACAATTCAGAACGCACCTTGGAAAGAGCTTGTGAAGAGATGGAAATTCATTGATAAGACAGAAATTGATAGTCTTTGGGTAGCAGATCATTTTACACATTGGAATGAGAAAGAAATGACTTTCTTTGAATGTTGGACAACTCTAACAGGAATGGCATGTGAAACTTCTAGAGTTAGAGTGGGTACATCAGTCACCAATGTTCGTTGGCGCAATCCTGCTTGGTTTGCAAAGCAAGTTCTGGCTGTAGATCACATTTCAAATGGTAGGATAGATTTAGGATTAGGAGCTAGTGGAACAGGTGTGTTAGAATGTGCCATGACAGGACATGAGGTTTGGTCAGCTAAAAAAAGAGTTGAACATTTCAAAGAATATGTGGAGATAGTAGATCAACTTCTAAGAAATCCCATCACAACTTATAAGGGAAAGTACTACAACTTAGAGGGAACAATAGTTTTACCTTCAACTGTTCAAAAACCCAGACCTCCAATATATATAGGAGCTAGGGGTCCAAAAATGCTTAAAATAACTGCAAAATATGCTGACGCTTGGAACATACTTCAGGGGATTGAGAATCTTGAAGAAACTGCTGAAAGAATAGAAGAAAGAAACAAACTACTCGATGAGTATTGTAAGGAAGTTGGAAGAGATCCTTCGACACTACGAAGGACTTTGGGAATATATGAACATGAAGCCATGCATCATATTGGTCCAATGAAGTTGTATCAAAATCATGAGATTTTAGAGGATTTAGTAAAGATGAGTGTCGAACTAGGAATAACTGAGGTTTATATTCCTTATCCTTTTGTGGAGGAGGAAATACCAAGTTTTGAACAAATCTCCTTGGAAATGGTTCCTGAACTTAAAAAACGTTATAATTAATATTAGTTCTTAACATGGAAGAATAAACGTCGATTTTAGGAGTTTTGGCAGCTGCACATATAGTTTTGGTAATTTTAGCAGCTCAAGGGATTATGGCTGATATACCAGGAATAACAGTATACCCAAATGCATTCATTATACTTTCAGTGATTGTAATTCTAAAATGGATTTTAGGGACTGTTCATCTATTTGCAAAGTTCTAAATTCAAAGGAAGTAGTTATCAAGACAGGAGATGATCCTTAACTATGCATTAAGGTCCACTTCTTATAGCTACCAAACACTAAGAACTCCAATCTCCTGCAAGAACTAAAGGGATATCTCCCTCACCCACTACTTCGTAACAGATTATTAAGAGATTCAGAGAGATAATTAGTTTGTTGGTTTGTTTAATGGATTCATCAAAAAAAAGAGCATCCTCTTTTTCGGTCATATTTGCTAGTATTATAGAATTCAGTAAAGAAATTATAACAATTGTTGAAAGAATTATTCTTGATACTTTGAACATTCAACTCATCTTAGGCATATCACAACGACATTTATAAAGATAATAGTGCGTTTTATTGTTTTTAATAGGAGTACATTTTCTTTGAATTTTTCTCAAAATGCTGATTTAATCATACTTTCAATTTTAACTACATTCATAAGAAAGAAGAGGAACTAAGAAGTGAACTTCTTAACAATTGATATTAAAGTCCCGCTAAAGGAAGAACTTTTTCAATCATTATTTTATCAAAATTTTCTTGTTCCTCATAATTTGGTGAATGAGCTGATTCTTCAAACCATATTAGTTCCTTTTTAGGTGCTACTAGTTGCTCATAGAACTTCTCTACCAGTTCTGATGGAGTATTATAATCATACCTTCCTGCTAGGAAGA
>JAEOTK010000256.1 GCA_016839875.1 Candidatus Heimdallarchaeota archaeon | reverse complement strand
TTAATAATTGGAACATTAACCCATTTAGCTGCTTCATGAGGAGCACCTTTTAGGAAATGCCTCACAACAATTACATCTCCATAACTTTCGAGCATTTTGAAGGTATCCTTGATGGATTCCATGTAAAAATCTCCTGCACGAGTCATCTTAGCATCTGAAAATCCTGTTACCTTCCCACCCAATCTTAGCATGGCTGATTCATGGGCTAAACGGGTTCTGGTTGAAGGTTGGTAAAAGGCTGTTACTAAGGTTTTATCTTTTAATAGATCAACATTTTTTCTATTGCGAGCAATAGGTTCTAGTTTCTCTGCAACCTTGAAAATTTGTTCATAATCTTGACGCTTAAAATTTTTCAATGAGACAATATCTCGTCCTTTAAAACTTGTCATAATATATCTCCTATACAATTTAGACTAATTTCCTTTAACTAATCTTATTGGTCTGCAGATAACAATTTTTCTTTATAAACCTTATTTTTACATACGAATTACGACGCAACTGCAGACTATACTGCTATATTTTTATATTGACATTAGCAAAAGAATAGATTAGTAAAAAAAATACCCAGAGTGAAAAACTATGAGTACTAATAAAGAAAAAGCATTAGGGGGAGAAAAACTTGTGAAAGAATACCTTGAAAGCAAAGGGTATGAAGTAGATGTTGTTTCAGGAAAAAAGGGGAGACACTGGGATTTAGAGTACAACGATGAATTTGGTCTTGTAACAGTAGAAGTAAAGACAACCTCAAGTGACAAGTTTGCTATTGTAGATTTATCTTCTGAACAGATTCTAGAATCAGATGGAGAGTATATCCTTCATGCTCAAGAATTGTGGATTGTAACTGATTATGACAAAAAACCACAAATCTACAAAATCACAGAAGAAAATTTTTCAAAAATGGTCAAAGAACATCCTACATCGGTGAAACCAAAAATAAAATGGTGGATAAATGATACTATAGCAGAGAAGTATGCAGAAAGAGTAGTATAAATTTCACTAATAATAGTAATTTCCTGTATTGGATTTCTATCTTAACCCAATTGGATAACTTTTATTTATTCTTTAGTTCATGATAAAAACAGGAAAGTCAATTTCATGTATTCATTAGGTCTTGTAAACGGTAAAGTATATCAAAATGGACTGTTTGTCTCTTTAGATGTATATATCAAAAATCAAGTTATATCAAAAATTGTTTCTCCTGGAACGAAACTTCCTTGTGAAAAAATTGTAAGTTGTACTGACAAACTAATCTTGCCAGGTTTCATTGATCCACATGTTCACATCAATCTTGATTTGGGTGAATTCAGATCAAGTGATGATTACGAAAGTGCTTCAAAAGCTGCAGCTTTTGGGGGTATTACAACATTTATTGACTTTCTTAATCCAGTTAACTCTTTTGATGAATTTGATCAAGCTTTGAAGAAGAAACAGAACGAAGCTAAAGACTCCTACATCGATTATGCTTTCCATACCACAGCTGGGAACTATAATGATGAAGTAGATAAACTCATCAACGTTTCGAGAGAAAATGGCATCTCTTCAATTAAACTGTTTACTACTTATTCAGAGAGCAATCGCAAAATATCTGATTCTCAACTTAGGGAATTCTTAGAACGTTCTATGAAAACTGAAACACTTATTCTAGTTCATGCTGAGAATGATGAGATAATACTCAACACTAATGTTGAAGATACTGTAGAGAAGTATGAGAGTTCCAGACCAGCTATAGCTGAAATAGAAGAAGTAAAGAAACTTGCAGAAATTGTCAATGAAACTAAAGGTAAGCTCTACATTGTTCATGTCAACTGTGGTTCATCAATTGAATTTCTGAAAGAGAATTATGGAGAATTACTTGGGGAGAATATTTTCATCGAAAGTTGTCCTCAATACTTCCATTTAACAAAAGATGTTTATGAGAGAGAAGATGGAAGATTATTCCTGTTTGCTCCACCTTTGCGTTCAGCTGAAGAGCAAGTGAAACTTAAGCAGAATATAACATTGATAAATACAATAGGAACAGATCATTGTCCTTTTAGAAAAGCTGAAAAAATGAGATATGAGGAAGCAAGTAAAGTACCTAAAGGAATTGGGGGATTGGAATTCAGTTTCTCGTTGATGTTTCATCTTTTTGGAAATGAAATCATAGATAAATTTACCATAGATCCTGCTAAGATTCACAATCTCTATCCTAAGAAAGGAACAATACAGGTTGGTTCTGATGCTGATTTTGTTTTATTTGACCCTGAAAAAACTCTATTTATTAAAGAAGGTCATTCTCGATCAGATTATACTCCATATGATAGTATGATAACCAAGGGATTGATAGAATCAACAATTCTTCGTGGAGAATTTATTGTTGAGGATAGGGATTTTGTTGGTATTAGTAGAGGACAATTCATAAGAAGAAAATGAATTAGGAAACTTACTGTGATTGCATTAAATTAATAAATTTTTTTAGAATAGGATAAGTATGGCAAAAGAACTTTCTTTTGGAATGATTAACCTTCAGAGAAATTCTTGGGAAGAAGAACTCCGACGTTGGAAACATGTTGAAGAATTAGGTTTTGACAGCGTATGGATAGCTGATCATTATTGTATATACAGCCAACCAACTGAACATTGGTTTGAAGGGTGGTCAATGCTGGCAGCTGTAGCACATGCAACAAAAACAATCAAAATTGGAACACTAATTACTTCTGTTTTCCTAAGACATCCACCGATGCTCGCAAGACAAGCTATGACAGTTGATCATATTTCTAATGGTCGCTTAATCTTAGGTTTAGGTACCGGATTACCAGGAACTACTGAATTTCCTATGGTTGGAATTCCAGATTATCCTGCTGGGGAGAGAGTAAGACGATTTAATGAAGCAGTAGATATAATCGACCAACTTCTAAGTAATCAGACTATTATCAAATATGAAGGTGAATTCTATCAGCTAATAGACTCCAACATTTTCCCACCACCAATACAGAAACCTCGTCCTCCAATAATGATAGGTGCAATGGGAGACAAGATGTTGAAAACTGCAGCGAAATATGCAGATACTTGGAATTCTTATGGAGGTAGGGGATTAAATCCTGAAGAGATGTTCAAAAAAACAGTTGAAAGAAATGAGAAAATAGACAAATTCTGTAATGAACTTGGAAGAGATCCCAAAAATCTCAAACGTTCTCTCTTAATATATGGAGAAGAAGCTTTTAATTTGTTTGATAAGGAAGATAATTTCACAAAATACGTGGAAAAATATTCTGAAGTGGGTTTTGAAGAATTCATCTTTTACTATCCAGGAAAAGAACATCTACAGAAAACATTAGAAAAAGTAGCTAAAGAGATAATTCCAACGTTTCGATAAAATTTCATATGCTCTGTTTATTTTCCCTAGTTTTTCTTGAATCTGATCAAAACGCTTGATAGTTAAAACAAATATTAATTAATGTGTTTTACTAAAATTCGTTATGAAATCTAATAGAAATTTTTTGTATTTCTTTGATTCTGAGGACTATGAAAAAGATGTTCCACAATCGGATGAACAAAAGAAGATTGATTCTCCACTCTTTCAACAACCTTATCCTGAAGATGCAAAACTCATTGATCTAATTCCACCAGAAGAGTTTACAGTAGGTAAAACTCTCTTCCTTGACCTAGTAAACAGTAGGATAAGTAGAAGAAAGTATACAGAGGAACCGTTGCTTCTGGAAGAGCTATCCTTCTTACTATGGAGTACACAAGGAGTCAAAAGAGTTTTGAAATCAGGATTAGGTGTAAAAAGAACAGTTCCTTCTGCAGGAGCTAAAAGTCCTTTTGAAACCTATCTGATAGTAAATAGAGTAGAAGGATTAGAACCAGGGTTGTATCGCTATATCTCATTTACTCACCAATTGATGTTTATTAAGGAAATAGAGGATGCTGAACTGAAAATGGGAGAGCTAGCTTATAATCAGAAATTCGTAGGGAGAGCTTCAGTGATATTCTATTGGACAGCTGTTCCATATAGAACAGAATGGCGTTATACTATTCTCTCACATAAATTCATTGCAATTGATCTAGGGATTGTTTGTCAAAATCTCTATATGGCTTGTGAAGCAATCAATCTGGGAACAGTTGCTGTTGGTTATTATGAGCAAAATAAACTAGATAAATTGTTTGAATTGAATACAGAAGAAGAATTTGTTGTTCTCCTAGCTCCTGTTGGGAAATATGTTAAAGAAAAGAAACTATCAGAGTTCTTCAAATACCCTAAGAAAGAAGTTAAAATTGAGGATTTAACAAAATTAACAGGTAAATATAAACGGAAAGATGAGGTTGAATTTGTCATTAAGAATGATAATCTAGTTATTCAAGTAGGTGATTTTGAAGAGATACTTGAAGCCCATAATGATAAGGAATTCATTGGTGAATATAGCTGTAGAGCATTAAGATTTGAGTTTTCTGAAGATGAAAAACCTGAGAAACTAAAAGTATTCACTTCCGAGGATGAAGAAGTGGAATTTTTATATCTAGAATAATATCATACTGTCTTCAGATTAAGCTTTTTCTGGATTAATTACCCATTTAGAAGCTTCAATTCCATTCGATTTCAGGATTTCATTTATCTTTCCCATATGATGTTGCGAATGTCGAAGATTGTAAATTAAACGATGACCTAGTGTAGGACCTGTCCACCAGAAGCTATTTTTTCCTTCAATCTCTGAAGTAGTCAGACTATTGAATACTTCATTTGTTTTAGTTTCCACATCTTTCAAATAAGTGGAAATATCATCTTTTGATAAAATTATGGAAGGTTTTTCAGCTAAGTTTTCTTTGAAGTCGAATTTTGATTGATGTGCTTTAGGTTTGCTACTAAGGTAGAAGTCTAAATAAAACAGTGTATGATATACTTCTTGCCAAAACTGTGGTTGATTTGTTTCCCTTGACCATAAATCGTCTGGACAGAGTTTGATAGCTTGTTGAACCATTTTCAATAATGCTAGATAATTTTGTTTACATATATCTAGAAAAAGTGTCTTTTTCACATATTCCACCAAAAAAAATAGTAAATGTGTGTATAATAATATTTTCAAGAAACCTATCTTATGTAAATTAGAAAAATAAGAAAAGAAGAAAATTAGTTAGTGTCTTTTTTTATGGCTTAATAATTGTTCTAAACTCAGCTGTGAACTCTTTCAACTGATGATGTACATCATTGATAGCATCTGATTCAAGTGGAACTATCTTTGTAACGACTTTACTCAGATCTAATTTTCCTTGTTCAGCAAGTTCTAACAAATAAGGTATTTCTGATAACAAGTGATCAGACACTCCGATTATCTCCTTTTCTCTGCATATTGCTTCATACGAACTAATATCAAAATTATTATCTGAAATACCAACTAAACCTAATCTACCAAAGCGAGCTAAAGATCTAACACCTTGATCCATAGTCAGAGGTAAACCAATCAGCTCAAGAGCTACATCAACACCATCACCATTTGTTAATTCCATTATTTTTTCTACTGGATCAACATTCTGAGAATTAATCGGTATTGCTCCCATTTCTTTTGCAGTTTCAAGTTTCTTATCATCAATGTCTATAGCATAAATTTCCTTAGCTCCAAAAACTCTAGCTAATTGTAGAGCAGAAATACCTAAACCTCCTAAACCGAAAATTGCTATTGTTTCTCCTTCTTTGAATCGAGTTTTCTTTAGAGCATGCAATGATGTAGAGGAGGAGCACATCATAACTGATGCATGTGCAAACGAAACAGAATCAGGTAGCTTGAATATTCCTCTTGTAGGAACAGCTATATATTCTGCATAACCTCCATCAATATTCTTCCCAATCATTTTTCCTTCAACACAAAATTGTTCTGTTCCTTGAACACAGTACTTACACTTTCCACAGGTAATCATATAGTTGAGACAAACACGATCCCCGACCCTGAAATTAGAAACATTAGAACCTAGTTTTTCTATTTTTCCTGCAACCTCGTGCCCTAGGGTAATCGGAAGAGAATCAACTGAAGAAACACCATCTCGATAATGAACATCAGAGTGACAAATTCCAGCTGCTCTTATTCGAATTAAGACTTCATCAGGCTTAGGTTCTGGAGTTGGGACTGTTCTATTCTCTAGATTCTTGTCAATTTCAATCAATTGAACTGCTTTCATATTTTCTACTATTTCTACGCATCTTAAAACTCTTTTCAAGGATAGTTAGATTTCATTAGTAAGGTCTGCAAAACTGTTTTATATCGAATACAAGATTAGAACATTATAGCTTTGGTCGTGATCAATTTGAAAAAAATAAAGTTATATCCCAAATTCTTAGCACCTTTATTAATTATCTTGTTTTCTATACCTATCTTCGTCTTTTCAAGTATTAATGATATTAATCCATTTAATCTCAATGATTTACCAGATTCAGATGAATGGGTACAGACAAATGGACCATATGGAGGGATTATTCATACAATTGAAGTTGACCCTACACAACCGAATGTTCTCTTTGCTGGAGGAGCAGGTGGTGTCTTCAGATCAAATGATTCAGGTGTTACTTGGGGGAATCTCCCAAAATTTCTTGCAGGAAATAAAAGAGTTGAAAAGATTATCGTATCTCCAGATAATTCTCAAATACTATATGCTTTTACAGAAAGTCCAATTGCAGGTGTAGGGGGGGAAGTATATAGAAGTTTGAATAGTGGGCTAGATTGGAGTAAAATTGATCAGTCAAAGCAGTTTGTTACGATAGCACTCAATAATGATAATCCGCTTGAAATCATTAGTTGCACAATGGCAAGAGAAATCCTGTTTTCTGATACTAGAGGAACCAGCTGGGTTGATGTAAGTGGCAATTTACCTATTTCTGATTATAAGATAACCGACGCAGCAATTAGTGGTGTTAATACCTATTGGGCAGGAACACAGAATGAAACTTTTGGAAATGGAAGTTTATATCTTACATCTGATGGAGGAATCTCTTGGGATAGTGTTGATATAAGTCAACCTCCAGATACAGCTATAAAGAATATTCTAGTACATCCTGAAGACAACAACACTATCTATGTATCTTTAGAAAAAGCCTATGATAAAGAAATGAATCCAACTGAATCATATATGTTCAAAACAGAAGATGGTGGGCAAAGCTGGGGAGAGCTTTTTCCACCCTATCATGGAAAAATCCTTGGAGTATATCCAGGGATTAGTTCTGATACTGTATATCTTGGTTATGGAAATTTGGTTTACAAAACTAGTAATAATGGTTTTACTTGGACTAGAATTGATCCAATGTTAACTCCTGGTATTAATACAGGAGATATAAGAGATATTGCTGTAGACCCGAATAATGGAAACATTCTCTATTTACCTGTTTCGAGTCATGGATATTTCAAAAGTATTGATGAAGGAGCTTCATGGCAACGAATTACTAATGGTTTGCTTAATACAGGAATTGTTCTCATGGCAGTACCCAATCTAATGGGCAGTGAAACAGTTTATGTTACAGGTTGGGATGGAGAAGGAACATTTAGAACAGATGATGGGGGAGAAACTTGGATTCGTCTTGATGGAGGAGGAATTACTCATTCGTTCCCTGATGAAATAAAAGTTCATCCTCTTTATCCAAATGAAGTATGGGAAATTAGTGATCTTGGAGGACTCTTTTTATCAACAAACTACGGAACTAATTGGACTCAAAAATTCAATGCTCATGAAATGGATGGTTTTAGATTTGGTTCAGTTCATGCTTTAACTCCTGCTCCATCAAACTCTAGTGTAATTTATGCAGTTAAGAGTGGATATGGGCTCTACAAGAGTACAGATGCTGGTACTACTTGGGATTTCCTACGTCATTCGGAAATAGACTACACTTATACAATAGCAGTTCATCCAACTAATTCCAACATAGTTTACAGTGGTTACAATCCCAAACCTTTCCAAGATTGGGCAATGATTAGAAAGACAATCGATGGAGGAGAATCTTGGATTACTGCACTAAACGTTACTTCTTCTGAAGGCATCACTTCGATAGCAATTGATCCTAATAATCCTGATATTGTTTATGCAGCAAGTATAGGTGAAAAAGGTGGTGAAATTTACAAAAGCATTAATGCTGGAGCAGATTGGACGAAACTTAATGATGAATTCAATATGTTTACAGTTATGGGACAACCTCAGTTAGTAGTTGACCCAGGAAATCCTTTAATTGCATATACTGGTTCTTGGCAAGCAGGCACTTGGAAAACATTTGATGGTGGATTGAATTGGGAATTACTCAATAATGCTCCAATTTCAGCAACTGCCTTAAGTATAGATGCCCAAAATAGTAACATTATTTATCTTGCAGATAGGTCTACCCCAACACTCTGGAGATCAACAGATGGAGGAGTTAATTGGAATGAAATTGCAGATTTTTCAGGTGATGGATCATTTCTAGTTAATACTGTTTCTGCTAATGGTTCTACTATCTATTGTTCGACTTTCGGTCCAACTGAACTCACAGGAAAACTCTACAAATCAACAAACAATGGTGTAAATTGGGTAGATATAACAGGAGGATTACCACGAAGTGTGCTAGACATAGCAGTTGATCCAACAGATGTAGATAATGTCTATATAACAATTCATTTGTTTGGTGCGTATAGATCCTTCAATGGTGGGACTGATTGGGAAGAAATTTATGACTTCCCTGATATAGGTGCGTTTGATATTGAAATAGATCCTATTGATCCAACTATTTTATACTCCTGTGGACTAGGTAATTTAACTATACCAACTTGGGTAACTCCTGGTGGTCATGATATCACTGGTGATCCTGGAGTGTACAAATCGACAAATTCGGGTCAGAACTGGACTCAGGTATTAACTACTGGACATAAAGTTCGTGCAATCCGTATTCACCCTTATAATCATGATGTTGTTTATGCAGCTGTTCATGATGAAGGACTATTAGTAAGTACTAATGGTGGTTCTAGCTGGAATCCATATAACACAAATCTAGATAGTACTGTTTTAACGTCACTAGCAATTAATGATGACAAAATCTATGTTGGAACTCAAGGTTTAGGGATTTATTCGGGAGACATAAATTTGACTGATTTTACAGTGACATGGCAAGCAGCTAGAAGCAATAAACCAATTCCTCCAGTGTATAGTATTGAAATAGCAATTGATCCTAATGACTCAAATCGGATCTTTGTTAGTTCAAATCCAGGTGGTCTTTATCGTTCTGATGATGGTGGAGTAACTTTCTATGATAAGAATTTCCAAACTCCAACTGTCATGGCGGATGATCCCTATCGTCAAGGTTACTATTCTTTTGCTCTAAATCCAAACAATACTGAAGAAATTTGGTTAGGAACTTGGGGTCGAGGTATGTTCAAATCCTATGATGGAATGGATTTCAATACTCACTCTCTTGGAATTGGTTATACAATGCTTGGAAAGCATATCTATAAAGTAGCTATAGATCCTTATGCTCCTAAAACGGTTTATGCAGCAACAGAAGAAGGAGTCTATCGAACCTTGGATGAAGGTGTTACGTGGTCAAATTTCAGTGTAGGATTAGATAATCTGCAGGTTCGAACATTTGCTATTACAGCTGATGGGACCTTATTATGTGGGACACTTGGCTATGAACTTTACTCATACAATGTTTCAACGAGTAGATGGGTGCAGATGGATAATCTTGATGGATTTGGTTTAGTTTGGCCAATTTGGAATGATCGACCACTTTATCAATATACGACATTGCTTTTTCATCCAACGGATCCAGGAATTATTTACTTAGGAGCATTTCCATCTGGAATGTACAAGAGTGTTGATGGAGGATTAAGTTGGAGAGAAATCAATACAGGATGGTTGAATGATGGTGTATTTTCTTTAGTCTTCCATCCAGATAATCCAGATATTATTTATGCTGGGACCTATAATGGTGTAAGTCGTTCTACGGATGGAGGAGAACATTGGGAGCTGTGGGACGAAGGTTGGCCAGCAGAACAATGGACTTTTGCTATAGATTTCGATCCACTTAATCCAGACATTATGTATGCTTGTTCTAAAAATGGAGAAAATGAAGGAACTGGAAGAACAGGCTTTAAGGGAACTGTTATGAAAAGTATTAATGGAGGAGCTACCTGGTTCCCAATCACAACAGGGTTGGTTTTGGATCAAGAATTCTACCAAATTTTTGTAGATAAGAATGATCCGAATATAGTATATTTGTGCACACAAAATCAAGGTGCTTTCATAAGCTTTGATGCAGGAGGTTCATGGGAAATGTGGAATGACGGGTTAACTACAATTTATGCTGGAACCAATGGTAATAATGTTGCCCAACCAATGATTCAAACAGTTGATGGTAGATACATCTTTTTCGGCACTGCGGATTCTGGAGTATTTCGAAGAAAAGCTGTTGGATACATAGTAATACCTGAAATTACTAAATCAATTCATATAGTAGTTGTTTTCATAATACCGTTAGTCTTAGTTGTAAATAGGGTAAAAAAAAGATTGAACTAGTAGAAACTAATTCAGTTTAGATTTTTCTTCTTTCTGATTCTTTTTCTGGTGCTTATGATTGCAATCGTACAAAGCATCAAACCTGTAATAACACAAATACTCTGACTAAATCCAAATAACGGTAGTTCTGGAATAACTTGAGGAGCAAATAGATATTTGTAGAATATATCAGCATCCGTTCCACTGCTTTCATAGTCCGTATAATCAAACCAAG
>JAEOTK010000255.1 GCA_016839875.1 Candidatus Heimdallarchaeota archaeon | reverse complement strand
CTGAAGAAGGTTTCAAAGTTGCAATGTCGGCATTAGACTGGGGTAGATATACCGTCGGTGCTGGAGCAGTAGGTGGAGCTAAAGCTGCGCTAGAAGCATCAGTTGAATATGCAAATGAACGTGAAACATTTGGTAAGAAAATAGGCGAACACCAATTTATTCAAGGAATGATTGCTGATTGTGTTTCTGATATTGAAGCTGCAGAACTCTTAGTCTGGAAATGTGGATGGGTTAAGAACCAAGGTAAAATTAACACACGAGAAACTGCATTAAGCAAGTGGTATGCAACTAATGCAGCCGTTCGTTGTGCTGATAGAGCCATTCAAATTCATGGAGCTTATGGTTTCTGTGATGACTATCCTGTTGCTAGATACTATAGAAATGTACGAGGAGCAACAATTTATGAAGGTAGCAATGAGATTCAGAAAATCATCCAAGCTCGATATGAATTAGGATATTATGAAGACAAACCACTTCGTTGTATGCCTCCCAAATATGATCCAGAAGAATGGGCAAAAGAAGATACAGATAAGTTCTAATCTTCTCTTTTTCTCTTTCCATTTTCATTATATTTTTTGAAATTCATTAAGAAGAAGTTACCATTATGAGAAACGAGAAATTTACTCTTTATGATTTAAATGAAAGACAGGGGTGGATATTGAGTTCATTTAAAGATAAAGAAGATGTTCATTATTCCCCATTATTGCAGCTTGGTCGAACTAATTTTTGTGAACCATGGGAGGATAAGGATTTTCATCATCATACTATTTCTTTAGAACTTTACTTACTCAATGAAGGGATTATGTGGATTGCAGTTGATAACATTCCTATCAAAATGGTCGGATGTAGTTTGCTTTTAGTTCAACCAGGAATATCACATTCTGCTATTGGAGGAGAAGGAAGAATAAACCATTATGGAATGAAAATTCCACATAAAGATGATGAAAGAACAACAGCTGAAACTCCATCAAATCTGCAAGAGCTTAAAGAAAGGATGCTATCTACTTCAGAAACAGAAATATTAGATTCCTCAGTTGGTTATTATGTAAATTTCAATAAAAGTGAAAATCAGAATAAATGGATTCTAGGGTATGGAGAGGCACTTTTCAAAACAAAAGAGCTAAGCTTAGCATATATGAATTATCAAAACAAATCTGATTTTGAGGTTGATCCTCATCCTAATGAACTTCATTATCATTCGAAGAGTACAGAGTGGTATTTAACACTTGAAGGAAAACAGACATTGCAAGTCAATGATGAGGAAATAGTTGTTCCTAAAGGAAATCTCTTAAGAATTTCAAGAAAAACCCCTCATAATCTTTTATACTATGATTATCCTTTCAGAGGAATAACAATCAGAACCCCAAATATTCCTAACAATAAATTTGTTCTCGAATGAAATTTAAATGATGTTTTTCTTTCTGAATGCTGATGAAAACCAAAACTGATTTTACATCCTTTCAGAATATTCTTATTTAGCAAAAGTTAGATTTCAAGAAAATCTATTCTCAATATCTTTTATTGCTTGTGTTAGAATCTCTGTAACTTCGTTAGCCATGTTATCAAGTTCTTTACTTTTTACTACACTCATTGCTTCTTTAGGATTCATAGCAGAAACTACAATTTTGCCTTCTTTATTTTCATATATCATGAAATTGCAAGGAAGAAGTGCTCCAACTTCTGGAACCAAAATAAGTGCTTTATGAGCATAAGGCGGATTACATGCACCAAGAATTTTGTATGGTCGAATTTCCGCTCCAATTTTCTTCTTGAGAACTTCTTTAGCATCGATTTCAGTTAAGATCCCAAAACCATGTTCAGCTAAAACTTCTCTAGTTACATTCTCTACATCTTTGAACTTATCATAACCAACATTTAGTTCTGTAGTTATCACGACAGTCATAATTTACAGTTTCAACTATAACAAATAAATTTTGCCACTGAAGTAAATACTTGTCATTCAATCATCTCAAATACTTCTTATCCTCGAGATTTCGTTTTCTTCTTTAAACCATTTTTTATTTTATCTAAAAATGGATCAAAATTACCAATAAGTATTGTGGGGATTGCAAGCAGGAAGAATGCTGCAACAATAGGGCCTAACCATTTCATCCCTACTCCAGCTGAAGGATCATTAGGGTCATAGATTAAAGGAATAAGTAGGTAAGCACATGCTTGAAAAATATTTAGAGGAATAGAATTAAATCCTGTATACATACCTGCACGAGATTCTGAAGTCAACCTCTCATCCTCATCGGCAAGATCCCCAATTACTGCATTTGGAAATAGGAATGTTGTTGACATTCCGAAGCCAAGTAATATACCGAAAATCCATGTTTCTACATTATTTGGAATCAAAGGAATGTTTCCTAGAACTAACGTAAGTGGAAGAATAATGATCAGAACTCCAAAGCTGATAAGTAACCCCTTTCTTTTTCCAATTCTTTTAGACATTTTTTCCCAGAAGATGAAACTAGCCATCGTCGTACCAAACATAGCAATAGCGAAAATAGCAAAATCTACTATCCCTGAAAGACCTAGGAAGATTATGAGATCAAATGTTAGAGCTGTTAATATTGTTAATCCCATCGAATAAATTCCTTGAGTAACAAACCAGAGGACATAATTTCTATTTTTCAAGACTACTTTGAATTCTCGAATAATGTCTCTATGTTTTCTCACAACTGGTTCTTCCTTAATTGTAAGAAGGGCAGGAAGGAACAAAGCAACTTCAATAACTGCAAATGCAATAACAGCTATAAACAAAACTGTTCCAAAACTTCCTGTTATACCTCCAGGAGAGTAAACTTGATTTCCATTAATAATATTGAGTTCAAATGTTTCACTTAGTTTGGCAGTCAGGAAAAATGTAAAACCCAAACCTCCAATAGTTGCAACTAGATTTGACACATTCTGAATACCTGACATACTCACTCTATCTTCTTCTGTAGTAACTTCTGGCATCCAAGCTTGATAAGGAGTCATTAAGTAACCATAGAAGAGATTGAACATTGAATTCCATACTAATAACCATATGAAAACTGGAATGCTTTGACCAATTGGGATAATATAGTGAGGTATGAATAGCATGACAAACGATATAGCTAGTAAAGGTGCTCCGGTCCACATGAATATCTTTCTTCTTCCCAATTTTGATTCAGGTAAGATATCCGAGATATATCCAAAAATAAATCCTGAAAACGCAATAACAAACTTTCCAATCGCATTTCCAATTGCGTTTAGATTTTGAGGAAGTAAGAAGTGATTCGCATAGATATATACTAAAGCAATAGTAACAACTTGCATAAATATTGAAGAACCAAATTTACAAATACCAAAATATATTCTCTGATTTCTTGTTAACTTTCTCATAATACCACTGGAACTAGTTTTATTACAAAAAAACAGAGAAATATCTGTTATTAAAAACTTATGCGAAAAAGGAAGATGAAATGAGAATTATCTCATTTCATCCATGTAATAATAATTAGGTTTGTAAGTTAAAGGCCATTCAGGTTCATTATCCAAAATAACCTCGATTTGATCCAAGATATCATTAGATAGAATAACGCCAGAAGCTTTAACATTTTCTTCTATATGTTCTGGTTTTGTAGCACCTATTAAAGCTGCAGATATCTCTGGTTTTCTCAAAATCCAAGCTAAAGCTAATTGACTCATTGTCAAATCTAGTGAGTTAGCTATTTCTCCTAATTTCTTTACTTTAACAATATTTTCTTCAGTAATTCTTCGCTTTAACACATCTGAAGTTGAACCTCTACTATCTTCAGGAATTCCATCGTTGTATTTACCAGTCAATAATCCTTGAGCTAAAGGTGACCAAACTGTGAATCCCATTCCATGAGTTTTTGCAACTGACATTATTTCTAATTCTATGTATCTGAAAAACATGTTGTAAAGAGGTTGTTCAACTATTGGTCTATGTGCTCGTAGATCTTTCGCAATAGCATGAGCTCTTTCCAACTGAGCAGCTGTCCACACTGAAGTTCCCCAATAATGTACTTTACCAGCTCTTATCAAATCATCAAGCATTTCAACAGTTTCTCTTAATGGTGTCATATAGTCATATCTGTGCATGAAGTAGATGTCAATATAATCAGTATTCAAGCGTTCTAGAGTACCCTCGATTGCATTCGACATGTTCTTGCGACCAAGACCCCAATTAGTAATGCCTTCTCTCATTGGCCAGAAAAGCTTGCTAGAAATGACTAAGTCCTTTCTATCGAAGGTTTCATCTTTCAAGAATTCTGCAATTAGTTTTTCAGCTCCTCCCTTTGCGTAAATTTCTGCTGAATCAATAAAATTGATGCCGTTCTCAACTGCAGACACTAAGCATTTTTTGGCCATTTCATCTTCGAGTGCGCCACCATAAGTAATCCAAGATCCAATTGAAATCTCACTAACTTTTAAACCAGATTTTCCTACTTTTCTATATTTCAAATTAATTCCTCCTTTTTATCATAGTTAAATTACATGAGTTGCAAATAATTACTCAATATTAAATTAATTGGCTTTACAAAATTCTCACTCTTTTGTTTCTGGTCGATAAGGTTCTTCTTTAACAATATGACCAACTGTTATCTTAAGAAAGAGAATTGGTATGAACCATTCAAGACCTGGTGTTGGAAATGCATAAATGCTCATTAGTATAGCACCACTGAACACAATAAAAGAAACAGGTCGGTGTAGATATTGAGGTATAATCAATATAATTACTGATGACACAATCAAAAAACCATAGATTACTAAGCAATATACCCAATCTAAGTCTCTGTATAGTAGACCAATTAGAATAGGGTATATATGGAAAGCAACAAATCTCATGTGATTCCAAAACCCTTGCTCTCTTCTATGGTACCATCTTTTTGTTGCTGATGTGGCATTTGCTACTACTCCACCTGCTAAATCTGTAGCTAGAATTACAGCAATAATGATCTGAGCAATATTCCATTCTAGATTTCCTAGAAGAGAATAGAGCAACATACCCACCCCTCCTAATAAAGAGAAAGATAACATCAGTATTGTTTCAGTTTTCGTTGCTCCAGGTCCTATAAATTTGTCCCATTCACCTAGAAATCCTTTACGTGGTTCAGGATAATCCCAATCAATAGTCATAGTTTAAAGATTATAAAATTATTATAATATCTTTCCGCAAACTTGCTAAAATTTATCTAGATAAAAACTATCTCTCTGAAATAGTTTAGCTCTTCAATCGACATTCTGTTAGGAAATTCGAATTTTCCTATATAGTTACTAAATCTTTCATTCATTGTTTTAATATCTATTAAATAATCATTTTTTTCCTCAGGAAAGATAACACTGACAAGATAATATTGTTTATCTCCTAATCTTGGATCTCCCTGAAGATCATCTTTACCCCAGAAAGAGAAAATGATAACATTGTGATTATCCAGAGATGGTGCAGGAACTGGACCAAACACACCTGTTTCATATCTTTGCCCTTGACCAATTGTTACATAACAATACCCTATAAATACATCTAAGTTGAGTTCTAGAGAGCCAAAATCATCCTTAACGAGAAGTTCGTCTCCTTCGCTTCCAAATCGAAATAATGCAACACCGACATCATTTGAATATGCAATCAATCTTCTTTTTCTCAAATGAGATTTACGTTTTAGAATTGGAAAATAGAAAATCAAAAAACTGATTATTCCTGTTAACAAAATTGATGCAATAGTAATTGTACTAATCAGGACTCTATTTCGGTGTGCTTTTGGTTGTAAAGGAGCTACAGTTGGTTCTGATAACGGGTAAAGGTCATAAGAATAAGGAATGCCTTCTATAAAATAACGCCCTTCACCTATGTGATTTGACCAAAAATTCCCCTCCTCGGTTTCTATCTCATACCAAGTGTTGTTTGCTCCTTCTCGAGAATATGCTTGGCTTATTCCATTTTGATTGTTTTCAATGAAATTATTATGATGAACTACATTGTTACTTGTATCATTCAAATACACTCCATATCCAGTATTATTAATGATATTATTATATGACATAACACAGTAATTTGTCCTCTCTGATAATATCCCTTTACCCCCATTGTTTGAAATCGAATTATTGAAAACATCTGTGTTTGTAGTATCATAAATTTGAATGCCAATTTGATTTGCTGTGCAATTGTTTGAATGAATATTGATGTTGTCGGATTTTTTGTAATATATTCCAGAATTTTGATTGTATTCCAAGATGTTTCCTTCGCTTTCAGTATTCACTTCTTCAGTAGAATAAATGCCATTTTCTGTATTGTTAAAACAGTGATTCTGTAATATCCTTGTATCTCTAGCATTAAAAAACTCCAGACCATTTGTATTATTGAAACACGAGTTATTTACTAAAGTTGCACTTTCGCAATAATGAAGTGATATTCCATTTTTTTTATTAGAGAAACAAACGTTATCTTTCACTTCTAGATTATCTGAAAAAATGCTTGAAATCCCATCTTCTTTATTATTGTAAAGGATAGTGTTTGAGATGACTGTTTTAGATGTAAATCTTACATCTATCCCATAAAGACTATTACCTATACAAGTATTGTTCACTATTTTGGTAGTTCCTTCCGCAGTATAGAATATCCATATCCCAATATCTACTGCTTCTATGAAACAATTCTGTATGATGAAGTGCATGCTAGTTCCAGTTACATTTATCCCACAGATACTATCTGAAGTCGTTATGTTCCAATTCTCAATGCGATAAGGATCTTCTAAGGTTCCGGTTCCTGGAAAACTTTCAAAATCGCTATCACTAGTTATATTGATTGGATCTCTTTGAATCAAGTTAAGATTATTTGTTTTTGGGAAAACAAATTCTTCTGCAACAACATTTGTGGTTCCTTTTTCTGTGTTGAAAGGTCTTTCAGTAAGAAAAACTACATTAAGAATTAGTAGACAAAAAATTAATGTTCTGTAGTTTTTCAATTGAATCCCCTTTAATTAATAATAATGGTGAAAACGTTTCTTAAATGCTACTATACTCTTTCTAATATGCATTACAAGAATTTTATATATAGGCAAAAATTCTTAAGAGATTTCTTTCAATCTTTCAACGGTGTAATTTAATGACTTCTGAGAGCAATGTCATAACATATTTTGAATCTCCACGAGAACCTTTACCTCTAAATTTCATAGCTAAAGGTGTTTTGGGGATGGATACTATTATAGCAGCAATAAATCCTCGAGCTACTGAAGAAGTTATTCGAGGAATATTGAGAGCAGCAAAAAATACACTTTCTGTTGTTATTTTTGAACTTGCATTAAGCGAGATGTCACTTAGTGGTGGATACACTGGTTATACTCCATTAAAATTCGCTCAGCGATGCAAATCTGCTGCAGCAAAGGAGAAATGGTATGCATACGCACTTCATGCAGACCACATAACTGTTAAAAAAGGAACTGAAGAAGAAATGAACAACGTACTGAAGGAGGTTGAAGCTCGAGTTGAAGCAGGCTTTTCAGGCTATGCAATAGATACTTCATTTCTCTTTAACAGAGAAGAAGAATCTGTAGAAGGGCAATTAAGTGAAATTATATCAAAAGGTTTAATCTTGTTCGATTTCTTAAAAGAGAAAATCGGTGCAAAACCATACGGCCTAGAAGGGGAAGTAGGCGAAATTGGTATATCAGAATACACTTCAGTTGAGGAAGCTGTTCACTATGTAAAATCATTAGCAGAAAATGGTGTTCTAATTGATTATCTTGCAATAGCAAATGGGTCTACACATGGTGTTAGTGTTGATGCTCAAGGTAATGTGGTACCTCAATTAGGAATCAATGTTCAAAGAACCGTTGAGATTGTTGATGAATTTGAAAAAATGAACTACTATACTCGAATTGCACAACATGGAATAACCGGGACTCCAGTAGAAGTTATTGCTTCAACATTCCCTCATGGAAAAATATCTAAGGGTAACATTGGAACCTTTTGGCAACGATTAGTATTCAAAATCCTCGAAGAGTATGAACCTGAATTGTATGCTAAAATGAGAAAATGGGTTCTGGAAACCTATGGGAGTGAAGATGTTGATGAACATAAAACCTTTGCAAAAAGCTCTAAATTTGCTTGGAAAGAATTTTTCGATGAAGTACAAAACATCAGCATTGAGGCTAAGGAAGCAATCATTTCTAAAGCAGAAGATGATATGGAAGCTTTCATTAATGCTCTGAAAATGAACAACACCGCAATTTCATGTTACCAATATATGGAAGAAAACAACTTGGTTAATACTTACTAGGATTTGAGAAAATGTCTGATTTAAAATACCCTACACTTGATTCTTATCTTGAAGCTGTTCAACCTAAAGAACTTCGAGATCTTCTGAAAGAACTGATTACAATAACCTTAGATGTACCAAAACAAATTCTCACTTTTTTACTTGGTGAATCTGACTACTCCGGAATCATTAATGTATCTGGTGATGAACAGCTAAGTCTGGATATTGCTACACATGAACTGTTTCTTCAAAAGATGCCTAATCATTTATATTCTCTTCTCTTGGGGGAAGAAACCGATGAAGACAATATTATGAGAGGAACAGGAAATTTCATTATTTTAGGTGACTTTATCGATGGCTCATCAATTATTAGGTGTAGAGGTCCAGGAGCGATTGTCAATGTAATTAACAAAACAGGTTGTACTGTTGCAGCAATGACGATGAGTTTCACTTTATACCCAAGATTTGATTTGGCAACTGAAGCTGGATATTTACTGTTTGTTCATGATGATAACTCCTTCCGTGTTCTAAAAGATTCCTTAGATATAAGTCCAAGCAAAAATCCAGTATATGGTATGGGTGGAAGGTATGTAGATCATTCACCAAAACAGAAGCTTTTCGTTGACGAATTAGATCGTATCGCTAAGAACCGATATGGTGGGTGCATGGTGCAAGACATGAATAATGTATTAGAAAAAACCGGGGTCTTCGGATATTTTGCCCCCAAGTTAAGATTTGTATACGAAATTATTCCTTATCTTTATCTATTATCTAAAATAAATGGTGCAGGGTTTTACATAACTCCTGATGGAAAAGAAGTTTACCAAAGTCAAGTTGAACCCTTAGATGTAGATAAACTTACACAGATGGATTACCTCCATCAAAGAGCAGGTTTTGTTGGTGGTTCAAAGGATCTAATTGAACTCTGGCAAAATCTTGAAAGTTAGTAATATCTTTTTTCTTCTATTTTTTCATTGTTTTTTTATATCTGGAAGTAAAACTTTAAATTCAGTGTTTGTAATATGTATTAGCGACCCGTATGGTTTATTTAGGTGATTGTATTTGGTGAAAACAACAATTAGTTTACTTAAAGCAGATATTGGATCCAGTCCTGGACATGTTACGGTTTACGAACCTTTGATGATTAAAGCTGAAGAACTTATGCAGAAAGCAAAAGATGAGAACGTCATTCTAGACTTTATTGTTTTCAATGCAGGTGATGATACAGAATTACTGATGACTCATCAGAAAGGAGTAGATAATGAAGAGATACACCAACTTGCATGGGATATCTTTATGGAACTCGGGAATGAAGCTCGTAAAATTGGATTATACGGAGCTGGACAAGATCTTTTGCAAGATACTTTTACTGGGAATATTAAGGGAATGGGACCTGGTTGTGCAGAAATAGAGATAGAAGAAAGACCTGCAGAACCTATACTTGTTTTTGCAATGGATAAAACTGAACCTGGAGCTTTCAACTATCCAATTTTCCAGATGTTTGCAAATCCATTCAATACTGCTGGTCTTATAATAGATCCTAAACTTCATGATGGATTTAGATTTTCAGTCATGGATGTCTTCGAGAATCTCTATGTTGATCTTAATTGCCCTGAAGAAATGTATGATTTACTAGCTCTCATAGGTGCGCCAAGTAAATATGTAGTAAAATATGTTGATAGTAAGGATCAGAATCTAGGGAGGGCTGCAGCTATTTCTACAGATAAATTGGCACTGATTGCAGGAAAGTATGTTGGAAAAGACGATCCAGTAGCAATAGTTAGAAGTCAAAGTGGTTTTCCAGCTGTTGGAGAAATTGTAGAAGCCTTTACTCTTGGCCACATGGTTTCAGGATGGATGAGAGGTTCTCACAGAGGACCTTTAATGCCTGTATCTCTGGATTATAGTCAATGTGTTCGTTTTGATGGTCCTCCTAGAGTAGTAGGGTTAGGTTTCCAATTAAAGAATGGTCAATTGATAGGTGGAGTTGATCTTTTTGATGATCCCTCTTTTGATTCAACAAGAGCAAAATGTAATGAAATTGCAGACTACATCAGACAACATGGTCCATTTGAGCCCAGTAGATTACCTTTAAGTGAAATGGAATATACTACGCTTCCTGGTGTCTTGAAAAAACTCCAAGATAGATTTCATGGATAAAATGAAATTTATCTTATTCTTCTTTTTCTTCTTCATCTTCATCTTTTGCAAAATGTGGTCGATGAAGTTCATCTTCTATAGTATCGATTTCTTTCTTGATTTCTAATCCTAAATCATCGACTTCGTCTTCCATCCCTTTTATCTCATCTTCAATACCTTTCTCTAATTTCTCAATATCTTCTTCTATTTCTCTCATTTCATCTTCTAAAGCTTCTTCAAGGACTTCTAATTCTTCACTTGATGCATCTTCAATTGTCTCTTCAACAATTTCTTCTATCTTTTCTATTTCACTCTTAATGTGCTTTCTTTCTTCTTCAAGGGATTCTCCTAAAATGTCCTTAAGTTCCTGTTCTTCTTCTTCAATCATTTTCTTTACTCTAATTTCTCTTTCACCTACAAGAGTATAAACAAAGGTCTGAATAGGATCAAAAAGCGGTCTATATATCTCTGGATCAAAATCTTCATGATGGGTACAGAGATTGTCTACTACAAAATCATCTATCTCTAAATCATATATCAATGGGTAAAATCTGCATCCCTGTGGTCTATCTTCATAGATGCTACACGATTTTCCCTTCAGAAAGAAACAATGACCATCTATGTTTTTTAAAATCATAAAACCATCTTTCTCTTCTAGAAAATCTGATATTTCATACCCTAGATTTTCAATTCTAGTTATGTCTTTTTCAGAGAGTGCCATTTCGGTTTCTAAGCAACACTCATAGCACTTATCTGTATAAGGACAATAGAACTCAGGAAGAGAAGACATCATGATTATGACCCTTTAAACTTTCATTTTTTCTATTATTGAACTTACTTTTTTCATGAATTCTTCTTTCATTTGAAGAACTGCATCTGCATCATCTGCTTCAATAGTCATTCTAATTATTGGTGAAGTATTGGAAGGACGAACTAAGACCCATCCTTTTTCTAAGTTGATTCTTACACCATCAAGTGTACTGAGATCATCGAAATCTGCCGATAATTCAGTTTTCAAAGCTTCTACTACATCAAATTTTATTTGATCGCTACACTCGATTTCTTCTTTATGTAATGGGTATATAGGAATACTTTCTACTAAATTTGACAGTGTATTTTCTTCTCTATTAAGTATTTCTGCTATTTTAAGTGGGGTAACTAATGCATCATCAAATAAGAAATATTCAGTTATAATTATGTGCCCACTTGATTCAATCCCTAAAGGCGAATCCTCTTGTTTAGCTTCAATAGTTAGAAATGTGTGGCCAACTGGTATTTGCTTAATTGTATATCCAAGAGGTTCAAGTTGTTCTCCGACTGCTTTTGAGCACTCAACATTGACAATTATTGTTCCAGTCTTCTGACTTAATCCATACTTTCCTATCAAAATCCCTGTTTCATCAGCAGAAAGCACTTTACCAGTGTTATCAACAATAACTGCTCTATCACCATCTCCATCAAAAGCCACACCAAAATTGCATGATTGTTCTTTTACTGCTTTAACAAGCTCTACAAGATTCTTTGGTTTTGGATCAGATGGTCTTCCTGAGAAAGTTGGATCTGTATCACAATAAATGGGAATAATCTCCAGACCTAAATCTTTGAAAATTTCAGGTGCTGATAGAGTCGTACTTCCACCACCACAATCCAACGCAACTTTTATGTTCTTAGTGAAATTGAATTTTGTTTTGAAAAATTCTCTATACTTTGTCTTTGCATCAATTGTTTTGACATCTCCTAAATCGATCCAATCAGCCTTTATACAATCATTATTAATCGCAAAATCTCGAATTTGTTCTAGTTCTTCTTCTGAATAACCTACTCCATCTGAATGATAGAATTTAATTCCATTCCATTCTGGAGGGAGGTGGCTTCCTGTTATATACGCAATTGCATCTGTTTTCAAATCCCATCCTGCAAAAAGCGTTTGACCAAAAGCGCTAGTATCTGCAAAAATTACACTTATTCCAGCTGATAGAATACCTGAAATTAATGAGTAAGCTAATGGAATACTTGAATTACGAACATCATTGCCAACAACTACTTCTTTTCCTTCTAGTATCTTACTCACATAAGTACCAAAAGCTGCCCCAATTCGATACATTATCTGTGGAGACAGATCTTCGTTGTATAAACCTCTAATATCGTAGGCTCGAAATATGTGAGGAGATATATTGAGTGTCATCACAAAGAAAGAATAAAATGATGTATAAAAATTTGATTGATTGGATAACTTAATTTTTGTACTTTGTCAGACAAATTTTTTAATCAAGCTAATTTGATTTCAATCATGCACATTTCAGTAGTATACATTCTTATTTTTGTTAGTTCCTATGCCTTTGGTTCAATCCCTTTTAGTTGGATTATAACTAAAATCAAAACTGGGGAGGATCTTAGGAAAATAGGTTCAGGTAATGTTGGAGGAAGGAATGTTTATCGAGCAACTCAATCCAAATTCTGGGCGTTTTTTGCAGGAATATTGGATGTCTCTAGATCCCTAATTGCTGTTACAGTGCCATATTTTCTTACTAAGAATCTCTATTTCGCTGCAATTGATACCCCTGTTGATATGTTTATCTGGACAGATGTTCAACTCCTTACAGGTTTTGCTCTAACCCTCTCAGGGCTTGGAGGAATCATGGGACATAATTGGTCAATCTATCTTCTATCTCATGCAGGTAGAGGAATAACTGTAGTTATTGGATCAATGCTTTTCGCAAATCCAATTTTACTTCTATTCTGGGCTATTCTTTGGCCAATTGTAATTACTTTTGTAGGCTATTCAGCAATAACTTACATTGTAGTTACTCTACTTGTTGGTGTTATAGCTCTGTTTATACCTCCTGCTCTACTTATGCCTTGGGCTCCCCATAATCTAGGATTGGCGTTGCTTCTATTTGGTATCGCCATAATAATGGTCACAAGACAAAGAGATAATTTCCGCAAGATTAGAGCTGGTGAAGCTAAAAAAATGAATATTCTAAAAGCTCTATTTGGTAAAAGTAAATTGTCAGAAGAAGCATTAAAATAGTAAGGTAAGAAAAAAACTTACCTACTTTCATTCTTCTGGTTTTACTGCAGTTACAGTTATACTTTGAATTGATTTACTAAAAGATTCTACATCATCTTTTATTTCATCAAAATTTTCTATCTCTACAGGTTGTCCATCGATAATTAATATTGGTTCTCCTGATTTAGCACCCTCTGGAGCTTCTACTTCAATTTCTTGTGCAAGTCCTTTTTTATCAGCCATGACTTCGATATTCTCAAATCCTGCATTAGCAATTAATTCAAGGTACTTATCTTTTAGTTCTGCTCCAGCCACACATCCAGCAAGGAGTGTTTTATTATTTTTTACAGATTCTGGCAGTTCTTTCAGGAGTACTATATCTGAAATAGATAATCTTCCACCAGGTTTGAGAACTCTAAATGCTTCATCAAATACACGCTGTTTTTCTGGAGATAAATTGATTACACAATTTGAGATGATTAGATCTGCAGTGTTATCAGCTATAGGTAAATTTTCAATTTCACCTAGTCTGAATTCAACATTGGTAAAATCATTCTTCTCAGCATTGTCTCGTGCTAAATCAATCATATCTGGTGTCATGTCCACTCCAATTACCCATCCTGATTGACCAACTTTTTGAGCCGAAAGAAAACAATCTAATCCTCCTCCTGCACCAAGATCAACAACTGTTTCTCCTTCTTTAAGTCCTGCAATTGCTGTTGGATTTCCACACCCTAATCCCATGTTTGCTGCATCTGGGATGCCTGCTAGTTCTTCTGCTGAATAACCTATGGCTTTACTAATATCCTCAGCTGTTGGATTACTTCCTCCACAACAAGAGGAGCCTTTTATTTCTTCTTCAGTCTCTGAACCACAACAAGAAGAGCTCTCTCTTTTTCCTTTGGTTATTTCTTTAGACGCTTTATTCCTTCTAGCTACTTTTCCATAGCTTTCTCTTACTACTTTTTTTACTTCCTTTGATTCCATGTTTCTCACCTTTATTCCTCAAGTATAGTTTCCATTACTGGCTTGAGCATAATTTTAACCATATCATCCATTGCTTCAGATTTAAACAAGGAAATACTGGTAATTTTACCTTTATCTTTCATGCCGACAACAATAAGTTTGTCTTTTTCTTTCAATCCCATATTCTCTCGAAGACTTTTGGGTAAGACTATTTGCCCTTTGGAATCAACAGTAACCACTCCTTCAACATGACAACAACTTGATCCCTCTTCACTAGATGGGCAACAATCTTCCCTCTGTTCTATCTTCACTTTTTTAGACATTGATCTCAGTAAAACAAGTATTCACGCATATATAAACATTCTGAAAAGTAGGAAAAATCAGAAAAATCGGAATCTATAAGATACAAACTCTTTTATTCGTTTTTTAGAATTTTCAACGATGAAAAAAGCTATCCTGATTACAGGAACACCAGGTACAGGAAAGACTGTTATGTCGGAGTTACTCAAGGAAAATGGTTTTCCTATTATAGAAGTAGGCAAGCTAGTCAAAGAAGAACAGCTGTTTGATTATTTTGATGAAGTAACAGAAAGCTATGTTGTGAATGACGAACTTCTAAACAAAAGATTAATTGAATTAATTGAAAATAACACTTCTTCCTTTCCCATAGTATTAGATGGTCATGTAGTTGAACTCCCTCCCGATTTTATACTACATTGCATTGTTCTCAGGTGTTCTATTCAACATCTTCGTCAAAGGTTGAGTGAGAGATCTTATGGAGAAGCGAAGATTGACGAGAATGTCGAAGCTGAAATTATGGAAGTCATCCTAACTGATATGTTAGAGTTGTATGGACCTGAGAGGGTTAGTGTTGTTCAGTCTGATAGTTCCGAGGAAGAAACCTTTGCTCAAGTTCTGGTGGAAGTGAAAAAGGTTCTGAATGAATAAAGTTCTTATTGGGTAATTCTTATGGATAGAATTCCTCTTTTATCTTTCATGACTGAAACAGCTTCATTTGGTGCAACGATGGTAAATCCTTTGTTCTTATTTCCTTTTCCAAACAATTTTGACCATTTAAAGTCATCACCTGTTTCGAAGGAGAATAATTTAATGCCAATGAAATCTTGATAGTCAATCTCACCCATAGTTCTTTGAATTAAATCTAATTCTTCAGCATGGGAAAGACCGCTTTCTAGCACAAGTATTGTATTCCTCATAACCTTGGACAATATATATCTGATTTTCTCATCCGATGTAAGATCGAATGTTTCATTATATGGGATGAAATCTACTCTATACTTCATTTTCATTTCACCTTCCTTGCCATTTGGGCTATCTTATCATACAACGATTCTATCCCATCACCTTGAAGTGCGGAAACTGGGATAACCGTGTATTCTTCAAATGCATCTTTTACTACTCTTATATCTGCTCCTGGTAGATCTATTTTATTTGGTACCAATATGAATGGTTTATTCTGATGCTCTAGATTTCCAATAATCGTGAAGTTTACTTGATCAAATGGTGATTTTGCTGCATCAATAACAACTAATGCAACATCAACATTTTCAAGAAACTTGATTGCTTCTACTATACCTCTAGTTGCTTCTTTTGCTCTTTGCATTGCTTCACTGGCAGAAAGTCCATGTTTCATAAACTCTTTTGGATTAATTGAAGAAGCAATTCCGGGCATATCAATAAGTGTAAGATCTAGTTTAGTGCTCTTTGAAGAAAAATTCACTTTTTCTAATTTCTGAATCATTCTTGTTTCATGTGGAATCTCACTTACAGTCCCAACTTCTTCTCCTGCCCAATCCATACCGATTTTATTTGCAAGAGTAGTTTTACCAGCATTTACTTCGCCATAGAATCCTAAATTTATTGACTTTGGCTTTGATTTTAGCCATAATCTCCAAGACAATCATTTCACCTTTAAGAATCATTCTCCAAAGTTACCTTAAAACGAAATAATATTGTCATCACACTCTGGTATTACGACAAAAAAGAGAAAAGCAAATATTTCGCTATATTTTATTCACGATAAACTTACAAGCATATCATTTCTTTAGGAGTATTGCATAATCGAATTGATCCTTCTTTTGTTACAATACAATCATCTTCTAATCGTATCCCAAACTTTCCACTGAAATATAATCCTGGTTCAACAGTAATTACAGAATTTTCTAGCAATGGTTTTGCTGGGGATTCTGGAGTTGCCTTTCTTATACCTCGTCCGATATCATGAGTTTCAATCCCAATCGGATGACCTGTTGAATGAATGTATAATTTTTCGTGATCATATCCATATTCTGTAAATTTATCTCTTACAGCTTGCTCGACGTCAGAAGCCAATACACCAGCTTTAATCAATGAATATGCAGCTTCTTTAGCTTGATCTACAGCTTCATACGCTCGTAAAACTTCTTCAGAAGGTTCTTTTCCTATCCAATATGTACGTGTAATGTCAGAATTTGCCCAATTATAAGCAACTCCGTAATCAATGAGTAAGACTTGGTTTTCTTGAATTTTTGTTTCATCTGGTTTATGATGAGGAATGGCTGCATGAGGACCAGATGCTACAATAGCTTCAAAAGCAACTCCTCCTCTCTTGTTACATTCAAACTCGATAGTTGCAGCAAGTTCTTTTTCTGTCATTCCAGCTTTGATAATTGGTTCTATTTTTTCTACCATTAGCTCTTCAGCTAGCTTTGATGATATTGCATGATTCTCCCGTTCTTTCTTTGTTTTCACAGCTCTGATATCAAAGATAATATCTCTAGCAGAAACATACTCCAGATTTGTATTGTATTTAGTCAGAGCTTTGAAAGTTCCACTTGATATAATATCATAATTCATGTTTTTGAAAACTTTATCTTCATCTACGAAATTCATAGCAATTTTAGAATTATTAGGAATGCCTTCCATCTCTGTTTTAATCAACTGCTTTAGTTCTTCTCCTTTCTTATATGACAATACATCATAAACTTCTTCTTCAACCATCATGGCTTCCATTTGAGAAACAATGATCTTTGGTTTACCTTCTTGTTGAATCAAAATTAAGATTGGACTTGAGTACCATTTCTCAAGTAAATATTTTTGGTGGATATCATAGGAATGGTGACAAAAGACAATCCATCCATCAATTTTATGCTTTTTCAGAACTTGTTGAACTCTTTCAATTTTTTCTTTCAATTATTTCACCTTTTTAATGAAATTCACTAACCAATCTGGTACAGAACTATTGTTTTCTAATTCTATTAAATCTTTAAATGTGTCTATGTCCCTATACCCTATAACATGGGGTAAAATCTCATGCTCAATGTTTTGCTCTTGAAGTATCTTCTCAAATTTCAAAGCTGAATTTATCCCAAAAACTAGTGGAAATGAAACATACTTGCTAAAACCAAGTATACTTGTACCATTATCAGAGGTAGGAGCAAGCACAGCATTTTTTCCCTTTTTGATTGTTTCAATCACTTTCTGCACATCTCTTGTTTTTAACAAAGGCAAATCAGCCATGGTGATTATAATGTTCTCTTCCTCAATAAGCTTGAAAGCTTGTTGTACAGAATCATTAAGATTTCTCCCCATATCCTTTAATATACGATAATTACCCTCAAAATCTATCTCATCTTTTTTAGTTAGCACATAGATCGTTTGAACCTCTTCTAGGTGTGCAACTTCGTTAATTACATGTTGCATCATATCATATAATAAGTCCTCAACAGAGCTCCCCTCAAAATCCTTGCGAAGTCTACTCTTATCTTTTTTTGTTCCTCGGTATGGAATTAATATGGCAATACTCATATTATTTTTCCTTCTAGTTGATCTGTTAATTCGAGCATGATTTCGGGACTGTCAATTAAAGGTCTTGCTAATGATGCTGCAACAGCTCCTAATTCAAGTATCTCTAAAACATTTTCTATACACTTTACAGAATTATTTCCTATTATTGGAATACTAGTAGATGATACTAGTTTTGTTATTAAATTCAAGTCAGATTTGTCTACACCAGGAACCATTGCATCAACATGAATATATGAAATTTGATTTGACTCAAGAAGATTCGTTAGATTTTCTATATTTTTGATTGATAGTCCCCTAATTTTAATACCTAGCTTATTAGGATTAATAACGGTCTGAATCGAATTAATGAGTTGCTCAAGAGAATTTAGATTCTGAATAATGTTTTGACCTCCTCCCTGTTCAAGTATCTCCTTTTGTCTACAATGAGCATTTAATTCAATATAATCAACAGTTCTATCTAATACAGATAACCAGGTTCTACTCAATTCATCTAATTCTACAAGTCTTACATTAGCTGCAATTTTTTGTTTACTATTTTTTCTTCGAAGAATCAAGTTTTGTTTTATCCAATTTTCAAGATTTTCGTTTTCTTGAGGAAATATGAACTCCTTTCTTCCTCTCTCCTTAATTTTCTTTGATGCTTGGATATTTATTTTGTCTATTGAAAATCCCCCTAAAGTTACCATCCCCGCACCATAATCCAATAATTTCTGACAAAATTGAGCATCTGCTATTCCTGAAATCGCAGATTGAGCAATTGGAGGATTGATTTGAAATGGTTCTATTCCCATGTGTCTTAGCTCCTCTTCAGGATAAATTTCGCTAAAGTCTCTGCATCTTGGGTTTTTTTGAAAATGATGTTGTTTTTCAATACATTCATCCCAATTTCATCTTCGATTTTTTTCCCTATGATTTCATCTGATTCATGAACAACGAATGTATCACAAAATTCACTATATATCCTTGCTACACCTAGAGAAGAGGTTTCTTTTCCTAGAGCTAACATTAACTGTCCAGTTGGTCCACTGATTGGTTCATTGCCTACTATTGGACTTATTGCAATACATTTTTCTTTGTTTTTCTGAAGACATTTTTTTATTTCCTTGATTTGAATAATTGGTCCAATACTTGTTATAGGATTGCTGGGTCCAATTATTATTAAACCAGAATTCTCTATTCGATCCAAAACGGCGGGTGGAACTTCAGCATTTTCTACTCCTTTAACATATAAATCTTTGATATTTACTTTACTTCTGTATTTTACCCAAAATTCTTGAAAATGAATGTCTTTTTCTTCTTCAGTTATTATTCTTGTTTCAATATGATTATCACTACAAGGCAAAATTGTAGCTTTGATTTTCAATTTCTTAGCTAATTTCTGTGTTATTTCTGATAGATTCATTCCTTCATGAATATGTCGAGTTCTTTGAAGATGTAAAGCTATATCTCTATCTCCTAGTTTAAACCAAGTGTCTATACCCATTCCTTTCAAAAATGACATAGTATTGAATGTATCATCTTTAATTCCCCAATATTTTTCTTCATCCAGAAATCCACTGAAAAGATAAAGTATCGTATCAATATCTGGTGAAATATATAACCCATAGAGCCAAATATCATCTCCTGAGTTAGCAACAATTGTTAGATTACTATCATCAGTAATTCTTCTAAAACCTTGAATTAGTTTAGGGGTTCCTGTTCCACCAGATAGAAAAGTAATCATCACGAACCCTATATTACTTTGCTACTTTAATGTTTATTTCTTTTTGTCAGTTTTCTTTGCTTTTTTAGCTGGTTTCTTCTTTGCTGCTGCTTTTGGTTTAGCTGCTGGTTTCTTTGGTGCTTTCTTTGGAGCTGCCTTTGGTTTAGCTGCTGGTTTCTTAGCTGGTGTTTTCTTTGGAGCTGCCTTTGGTTTAGCTGCTGGTTTCTTAGCTGGTGTTTTCTTTGGAGTTGCTTTTGGTTTAGCTGCTGGCTTCTTAGCTGGTGTTTTCTTTGGAGCTGCCTTTGGTTTAGCTGATGGTTTCTTAGCTGGAGTTTTCTTTGGAGCTGCTTTTGGTTTAGCTGCTGGCTTCTTAGCTGGAGTTTTCTTTGGAGCTGCCTTTGGTTTAACTTCTTCCTTTGGCTTTGTCTTTGGTTTTGGTTTAGCTTCTTCTTTTGTTTCAGTTACTTTTTCTTTTACCTTTTTTGGTTCAGCTTTAGGCTTAGATACTTCTTTCTTCTTTATTGGTACGACATCAGAAATACGAAGTCTAGCAGAGGATTTTATGACTACTCTATAGTAGGATCCTTGGTCACCCATCTGCGGATTCCTTACAATCTTAATTACATCTCCTGGTTTAGCTTGAATTGCTTTTACAGCAGGATCTGTTTCTATGATTTTTGGAATCTGATGTTTAGCAATTTGAAAGTTTTTAAGAAATGTTCGAATTTCTCTTGTGCTTAACTTAAGGTGTTGTGGAACTAGATCATGTTCAAATATGTTGAATAGAGGATTAGAACTACTTATTATCTCGATTCCCAGTTTGACAGATTCTTTCTTTGCATAGTGTGTTAATGGAGCTTCAGCAATAAGTAAAGCATCATCAATTTCTTCTTCTGTTTGAAGTTTACCTAATGTTCTAATGGTTTTAACTCCAATTTGAGGATTTTTTGGAAATCTAGCTATAGCATCAATTTTTTCTCCCTCTTCGTTGCGTTTTTGAGCATATACATCTAAATAATCATCATTTTCATTTGTTTTTTTGATGCCATACCCTCTAAACTCTAAAATTTCCTTTACTCCTTTAATAATTCTATTCTCTTTTGCTTGTTGTTCTTTAGTGGCCAAGAAAGTTACCTCGCCTTCCTTTTTTTTCAATGGATTTAAAATTTTGTGAAAAGAGAGAGTTTTTAGTCATTCTCTTTTTTTTCATTATTTGATTGAAATTTTATGTGGTAGGAGCCATCTTTATTTCTACTAACAATAGGTTTTTCTCCCTCGGAATCTGAAAGTAGTTTATCTACATCTACTTCGAAAACACCATCACTTGTCAATCTAATTGATTCCAACCCTTCTTGAATATCGGTATCCGTTATTTCTTTGTCAACTATTAGTTCTAATTCTTGTTCCTTCTGTTCATCATAAGAGAGATCTCTATAAGTTTTGAATTTGAAGGATTTACAGTGTGGACAACCACTTAGTAAAATTTGACTTGATAGTACTAGTTCCTTTTCACATAGAGCACAAATTGTTCTCTTTTTTGCTGGATTTGACATAAAATCACTATGAAGCTCTGTTTATACTTTTCCCTATTCTAATATTAACTATTCGATTTTAATGCTTGAATTATAGAGAAATTTCTCTTTATATTGGCATTTTGGACATCCTTTGTTCTGCAGTTCTTCAATTGATGTAAAATCTCCACTCTCACCAACAAGTAAAGTTTCTCCACACTTACATAAGTATTGATAGGGATAATTGCCACTCTCTCTATAGTAAGTAGGACCAAGATAGTGGTGTGAAATCGTTTCTTCCGAATCAGCGTTTACCTGCAGCACATAAAGATCCGATGTTTTTTTATTCAAAGGAGTTTGATACTCATACTTATTGAACTCTTTTTTTTCCTCCAATATCTCTAGCTTCATTTTTTCTATTAGTGAATTTACAAATCCTCCGTTCTCTTCCTCTAAATCACAAGAGAGAATAATTCTCGAGGATTGGTCTTTCTTAGCACATTGAACAGCTCTAGATAATCCAAGTTCTAAGCCATCTTTAGTCATGGGAGGTTCAATGAAGATATAATCAAACTGATTTTTTAAAATAGCAATGGTTCTAAGACGATAATCGTGATTAATAAAACGAATAGAGCGAATTTTGTGCTCAAACTTCATCTTGAATACAATTTCAGGTAATCGTTTATCAATATCTAATACAGCTAAATCCTTGGGTTTTGATAGGAGTCCGATACAAAGCGACGTAAGATCCATATCACCTAATAGAATAATCCTTTTTCCATTATACAGTTCAGGTTCTAATAGACAAGCTCGTTGTAAGCTGGATTCCTTTGTTAGATAATACTGATCTAATTCTTGATTGGGGTCTCCACGAAGTTGTTTTATAGAATCAAAGGTAGTATGAATCTCATCCAGTAATTCCTCGTTAATGGGGAGATTAGTCATCTATTACTGCTTAGCATAGTAGTTTAAAAAATTTCTCGAAACCTTAGTTCTAGTAATTATTACTATTTTGAGTGAATAACAGGCGTAAGTTTTAGGATAGAAAAGTTAGTTGTTTAAGAACTCCAAATATCTGTTCCATTGGCAATTGCTGGAGTTTTTTAGAATCTCTAGCTTTCCTTTCTAATTCTTTCAATAAGATACTATACTCATATGTTGTGTTGGCTAACTGGGCAAAAGATGATTCAACATTTGCTATTGTTTGTAGGATTTCACTTGCTTTTTGAGCTAATTTTGCAGCTTCATTAAGAAATGATGCAGCCTTATGATTCTCTTTATTTTTACTTGCACCAAATCCAAGTATTGCCTTTTTGGTTGCCTCTAAGAAGTCTCCAAGAGTATATGCTAATTGCATCTTTATTTCGATTGTTTTCCAATTAATTCCAGAATCCTCTGTAGAAAATAATTCTTTATGGTTTATTAGTTCTCTACAATCTTCTGCAATACGAGAATTGATCGCATTAAATAAATCAAATTGATTGAATGTGTTGTTTATGATTGCTATGTAATTCTCTTTAATAGATTGTTCAGAAGAATGAGCCAGTTTGTAACTCTGAGCTACTTTATCTATTACAGAATTAAGAAATAGATATTGTCTTGTTAATTCAAAAAGACGTAATTCAACATCTTGCCCT
The DNA here is from genome assembly GCA_016839875.1 of Candidatus Heimdallarchaeota archaeon. Next base: position 374 of record JAEOTK010000255.1, on the reverse strand, counting down.
TGGATGAAAGTCTGACTATATCTTTTTTCTACCCATTCTCTATCAATAATACTGCTGCTACTTAATTGAGATATTTCTAAAGCCTTTGTCGAGTAATAATGAGCTTTTGCATGATAGATTAGATCTAGAATTTCGTTTGATTCTTTTTCAGCTAAGTATTGCTCCAAGTGCAATGCATTTGCAATAAATTCTAAGCACTCAATGTTTTTTATAATGTATACCTTATTCTCAGTTTTAGGAAGATAATAAGCTGATAGTTTTATGTTTTCTATGCTTTCAAGAAGCTGAGCAAGTGTTTCAACTTTGATTTTCTTTCCTTCTCTCTCTAGTTTCATAAGTTGTTCTGCGATGTCATTTGTTGCTACTTCAAGTCT
>JAEOTK010000254.1 GCA_016839875.1 Candidatus Heimdallarchaeota archaeon | reverse complement strand
AGGAATCCTCCAACAAAAGCTGTAGGACCAAGTACTAAGCTTGCAATAAGGAATAACTTGTTACTATACCATTTCTTATGAATAGATTTGATTGCTTCTTTCATCTGTGTTGTTTCATCAGCTTTCTTTTCAGTCATTAATTCATATGTGAATGAGACGATAATAAATCTATCGAACAAGCAACATTTAAAATCTCTAAAAGACATTTATGAACAATATGGATGTAGATAACAACGTATATGCTATTTTGAACTTTGAGCAGCTAGAACGATTTTGTAAAAGAATGAATGTTAATCCATCTACGCTAAAAGCTAATTTTGATGGATGGAGAAAGCATGTTCTGATTTCAGACGATAGAGTTTTTCTTTTTCCAAGAGATCCAAATGGAATTGAAGCTCTTGATTTGGAAGCAACTGCTTATGAAATTATGAATAGACATCCAGATTTTCCTGTACCAAAATTCATCGAAAGAGTGAAAGATTCACAAATATCATATTATGAATTCGTAGTCATCTCATATCTAGAGGGAACAGCTTACTCGAAATTTGAAAAAGAAGTCAAGGAAGATGATGTAATCAAAATGCTAACCAATCTTGCAGTTGTTTTAGCCAAATTGCATGAAATACCTTTAGTTGATATACCATCCAAAATCCAAAACAGCAAGATATTCAATATAATGAGGTATAAGTGGGAAGAGCACATTCTAGAATCAGTTTTTGAGGAAGCTTTTGATGTTGTTGTGGATAAAGTAATAAAGAACACTAAAAGATTCTCTCCGAATCTTCTCGATACTTTTGAATCTGTTAAACTAAATATATTGTGGAAAGAATGTCTTCTTGAGATTAGGGGCTTATCTCCAGTTTTCCTTCATTGTGACATACATGAAGATCAAATTTTGGTAGAATCTAAAGAAAATATGAAAATCACTGGAATCATTGATTGGGAATCAGTAAGAGTAGGTAATCCAGTATGGGAATTCAATTTCTATGAGTGGGGATTTGGGATTTGGAAATGGAGTAAAAACTTCCCAGAATTTAGAAAAATCATGTGGAAAAAATATTTGGAAGAAAGGAATCTAAAATTGAAATTCAATAATGGTCTGGATTTCTTCTATACTCTTTCTGAGTTTTTGATAGTTCTAAATCCTGAAACAACTCTAACAACCTTAATTGGAAAGAACCAAGAAGAATCAATTAAGATCTGCTTAGAAAGACTAGCTAATCTTACAATAACAATGGAGAAAGAGAGATTCTAAACTCCAGAATTACCAAACAATTTTTCTTTTATTTGATGAAATCTTTAAATAAATGTTTAATGCACTAGAAAATATTCACTAATCATACAAGAGGAAAAATCTTGAAAAGCAAAGATAATGATGAATACATAATTGAACAGTTCACAATTGAGAAAGAGAACTTCGCTGAGTTTGCAAAATTAATCACTCAAGCTTTCATAAGTGATGAATTTGCATCAACTGAAGGAGCAACTGTGGCATTTACGGAAGATACTTTCAACATCATGTATGGTGCACCTTCGGTTGACAAGGATCTTTTCATCAGAGCTTTACATAAACCATCAGGAGAGATGGTAGGTTTCTTAGGTTCCATTCCCAGAAACCTATCAATTATGGGTAAGGTTTACAAATTTGCAATCCCCTCATGGTTATGTGTTCATTCGAATCATCAGAGAAAAGGTTTAGCTAAAAGAATGGGTAAAAAATTATTTGAAATGGGTCTGAAATTTGATTATGATGGAGGATTTTCTTTTCATGAACCCGCTCATCATGGAATAGATGTTTCTTCAGCTGTTTCTAGAGAGATGAAAATTCCATTTCAAAGAGTTATGACTACAACGAAATTTGTCATTAAAGCTTTTGATGTAAATAAAGTTGCTACAGTAGTTAAACTGAGATGGTATGAAAAACTTGTTTTCAAATTCTTTCAGAAGTTCAAAACCATCGATTCTAAGCTGATTAGAAATTACCAAGAGAAAGATATTCCTGAGTTGTTCAAGATTATTCAAGAACGAGTAGAGAAAAGTCAGATATCCATTGTTCCCGAATTAGAGGACTTAAAATGGATGCTTGAGAATCCTCATGTTAATTGTGTTGTTCATGAAGATAACACAGGAACAGTCAAAGGTTTTATGCTAGCTTGGGAGTTTGTACTTGCAGGTTTTGGGAATAAAATCCCCTTTGGATGGTTGGATATGGTACATATTCATAGATTGAATGAACAAGAAGCAAGTGATTTAGCAAACTATTTATGTCAAACATCAAAAGAACGTGGATGGTATGGTTTACAAACACCTTATATTCCTTACTTTGATATGAAACCTCTGAAAAATGCAAAATTCTTCTTCTTTGGTAAGAAAATAGATTTAGATCTCTTTAACTTAAAAAATGTACCTATCCCTGAAGATGTGGAATCATTTTATTTTGACTGGAGATAATACTACTTTGCTTTAGGATCTTCTTCCATAATTGCCCATTTATTGCCTTCAGTATCTAGGAAGTAAGCTAACCAACCTACTCCTGTGACAGCAAATTTCTGTCTAATTATTTTTCCACCATTTTCCTCAATATTCTTAAGAGCTTCATCACAAGATGAAACATCTATTGTATTTACTATTCCAGTGTTTTCAGGAGATCTGATAGATATTCCTCCATCTATTCCTGGTGTCGATGGATCTCCAGTTCTAATATTCCAATAATCTATCGGACCATCCCATTTTTCTATTTTCCAACCAAAAGCTTTTTCATAAAATTCTATTGCTCTATCTGCATCTTCTGCAGTAAATTCAAAATGATTTACTCTTGTCAATCACTACACCAATTATACATACTCATTTTGTTTTTAAAGATTTAATTGTAACAAAAAAAGAGAATGAATTGAATATTCTCTAGTCAACTTCTGGAATATAAACCGGTTCTTTCTTCACTAGTTCAACGATTTCTCCATAAGCTGCTTTGATATCCTTATCCTCACCAACAAGCAGGAAATGAAGACTACCTTCACCATCACCTACTCCACTTGAACCTATGTGAAATACTGCAATGTCAGGATACAATTCTTCGAAAGCTTCTAGTTCTGTAAAGACTTCGCCTGGAATAGGCATTAAACCAACTGGTAGTCCCATAGTATATTCTTTGTCAACTGTTTTGTTTCCTAGTATCTGTGATAGTTCCCATACACTATCCTCAACAGTTCTGGACAAACTAATTGGAACAATTATGGGAATTCCTCTCGCGAGAGCAACTGGTAAAACTCTTCCTATAGTTCCACCTTCAGGATGAGCCATATAGACACCTGCTACTCCATCATTTCCAAGTGCGTTCCCACCTTTAAAAATAAGATCTCCAGGTTGGAAATCCTGTATTTCTACTCCGATATCTTCGATCTCTCGCTTTTGTCCTTTATCAATAATTATTTCTTTTAATCTCTTCTCTCCTTTCAGACTTCCTAATCTGAAAAGATTCTCCTTTTCTCCTGTTACATGTCCAGCTACATAGTGTTCCTTCTTTACAGGTTCTCCTAATAATTCCTCCAAAACATATGCAGTTGTTGATCCTCTTGAAATGAAGATTTTGTGTTTCTCTAGTGCCTCCTTTACATCTGGAAGCTCCATTATTCCTCTTGCGATAAGTCTTTTACATTCGGAATGTGTCAAAACAATTAATGCGCGCATAGATAGTAAGTTAAAACGAAAAATAAAAGTGTTTTCTAGATAGAGGATATTCGAATGTTCGAAATTTTGTAAATCCTACAAATTTAAAAAAAGTCATCCAAAATAACTAGTGAGAAACAATCGAGATGTGAACAATTATGAAAAAGAAAATTCTCTTTCTTGGATTGTTAGTTTCATCTTTCTTCTTAGCTACAGCCTTAACTAATGCTCATGCACCTTCTAATGTGCTTCTATATTATGACTTTCCTAACCAAACATTGGATGTAATTGTAAACCATACAGGTGATGGCAGCTCACATTATATAAACAAAATTGAAATTTATGTGAATGATGTTCTGAATCATACTGAGAATTACTTAAGTCAAACAGACATTGATAATCAGGAAGATGATTTTGTCATTCCTGCAGTAGATGGTGACATTATCAAAGCAACTGCAACTTGCAGTATTTCTGGTTCATTAACAGGCCAAATTACTGTACAAGAACAAGTTGTTCCCGAATTTAATAAAACTCTATTATTCATACCTTTGTCAGCTGTACTTATCATTGGTTTAGCTTTAGCAAGAAGAAGATATATAAAATAATCTCTTTTTCTTTTTTTTGTTATTTTTCTACAGCATACTTTATAATAAGTAATTATCTATTATTAATCTTGAAAGAGTACAAATTGGTAAGATCATGAATACGAAGACAACTGATACGAAGACAACAGATTTACCTAGAAAACCTCCACTACTAAGACTTACTATTGTGGATCTAAGCGGAGTAACGGTTTATCACAGATCTTACGTTAGTGAAGTACTTGACGAAGTACTCTTTTCTGGTTTCAGCGCAGCAATGATCGCTTTTTCTAAAGAACTAGGAACACAATTGTATT
>JAEOTK010000253.1 GCA_016839875.1 Candidatus Heimdallarchaeota archaeon | reverse complement strand
CCCAAGAAGAAAGCTGAGCCCAAGAAGAAAGCTGAGCCCAAGAAGAAAGCTGAGCCCAAGAAGAAAGCTGAGCCCAAGAAGAAAGCTGAGCCCAAGAAGAAAGCTGAGCCCAAGAAGAAATCAACAAAGAAGGACGAATAAAGGTGAAATAAATGACATTAATAAGATCAAGTGAAATAAGAAAAATGAATAAGGATCAACGCTTGAAAAAACTCGATGAATATAAACAAAAATTATTCACAGTTCGTTCTGAACTAGCATCTGGAGGTTCAATTGAAAATCCAGGTCAAATTGAAGAGTATAAGAAAGCGATTGCTAGAATTCTAACAATAATGACTGAATTAGATGAAATTTAGATGAACAACAATACTGAAAAAAAAAGAAGAAAGCAGTATGTGTGGAGTCAGCTAGCATCGTTTTTATCTGGTTTTAATGTAGAAATTAAGAAAAGTTCTTCTCCTGAACTAGAAGGAGTTAAGGGTGTCATAAAAGAAGAAACCTCTGGCCTTCTGAGAATTCAAACTGATAAAGGATCTATCTGGGTTCAAAAGGTTGGTCAGATTTTTGAGATCGAATTAACAGATAAGTCAAAAGTAATTGTTGAAGGGTATATTATTGAAGGGAAACCAGAGAATAGGGTCAAAAAGAGAATCAAGAATTGGTAGAATTTCTTCCAATATTTATCTTATTTTTTAAAATCAATAAAAACTTAACAATGAAAAGTATTAAAAAGATTAGAGAGGGGAGAAATTAATCTAAAATAAACGAACTAATAAAAAAAATATTAGTTACGGTATCAGACGTCTTACTCCAAAATTTCTTTTGGAGCCAAAATTGCTCTCTTGCAGTTTTATAAAATGTGAGAGAACATGGGTAGAAGACGCAGTACCGAGGTGAAAAAAATGAGTAAAGTACGGAATATAGGAATTCCTGGTGTCGAACCACCTTCAACAGAGTGTGAAGATATAAGATGTCCTTTTCATGGTAAACTTCCTGTAAGAGGGAGAATTTTTACAGGAAAGGTAATATCTGATAAAATGCGTCACACTGTGGTTTTGAGAAGAGATTATCTGAAATATGTAAAGAAGTATAGAAGATATGAAAGAGCTCATGGAAAGATTTCAGCACACAACCCGCCTTGCTTAAATGTAAAAGAAGGCGATATTGTTCTAGCCGCTGAATGCAGACCTCTTGCTAAAACAGTTAGTTTTGTGGTCATTCAAAAAATAGACTGATGGTGGTAATATGGCAAAAAGGAAAACAGTAGGACGAACACAAGTCCATATAACAAAAGGATTAATGGTCGGTTCAAGGATTAGATGTACTGATAATTCAGGAGCAAGAATAGTACAGATAATTGCCGTTAAGCATTATAAAGGAAGATTAAATCGAATACCTCGTGCATCAGTTTCAGATATGGTCATTGTTTCTGTAAAACAAGGATCTCCACAGAGAAGAAAACAGATTTTTCCAGCAGTAGTAGTTAGGCAAAAATCACCATATAGACGTCGTTCTGGAGATTGGATTCAATTTGAAGAAAATGCAGTAGTTCTAACTAACGAAGTAGGTGATCCTATCGGAAGTGAAATTAGAGGACCTATTGCAAAAGAAGCTGCTGAAAAATGGCCTAGAATTGCACATCAGGCCTCAATAATAGTATAGGAGTGATTGGAAATGCCGTTATCAAAATCAAAACAACCAAAAAAACAACGTAAAAGCTATTACAATGCTCCACTTCATCTGAGAAATAGAAGAATGACAGCTCCGTTAGCCCATGCTCTTAGAGAAAAATATGGGATTCGTCGACTTCCAGTTCATAAAGATGATAAAGTTACTGTCTTCAAAAACAGGTCTGAGGATGAGGAAATAAAAGGAAAGGTAATCAAAGTTATTCCTCAGCGATATTCTATTCATATTGAAGGCCATAGCAAAGAAAAAGCCGATGGAACAATAGTTAGTTTTCCAGTTCATCCAAGCAATGTCGTTATCACTGCACTTAATCTTAGAGATAAAAAACGTAGAGAAATGATTCAACGACGATCAAAGAAAGATATAACTGAAGAAGAATTGACTGAAGATCTTATAGATGAAGAGGAATTTGATGAAACTTTGGAAGATTATGATGAGTTAGACGAATTAGATGAAGAACTTCTTGAAGAATTTGAAGAATTAGAAGAAGTTCCTTTTGAAGAATCTGAAGCTGTTAAAGATGAAAAAGAAACTGAAGAAACAGAAGAAAAGGAGGAATCATCATGACAAAAGGTGGAGGAAAAAGACATCTGAAGAGATTTGTGGTTTCAAAGCACATACCAATTCATAAGAAAGCTTTCACTTACACAGTGAAACCTAATCCTGGTCCTCATGCAGCACATGATTGTATCCCAGTAGCTATTCTGCTTCGAGATATGTTCAGCTTTGCAAGAAACATGAGTGAAGTTAAAAGAATTCTTTATGAGCGTAATGTTGTTGTAGATGGAAGAGTAAGAACTAGTAGGAAATATCCCCTTGGATTTATGGATGTAATTTCTTTTCCAAAAACTAAGGATCATTACAGAATGATATATCAAATCAAAAAAGGTCTTAGAGCAATTCCTATCAAGGAAAATGAGACCAATGTGAAATTATGTCAAATCAAGAATAAAACTACTATTAAAAATGGTTTGACACAATTAAATCTACATGATGGAAGAAATATTCTTTTAAATCCTGATGTAGCAGCTTCTACTCGTTATTCTACTCACGACACAATAAAAATCTCAATTCCTGAACAAGAGATTTTAGAAAAATATGAACTCAAAATCGGGAACTATGGTATTGTAACAAGTGGGAGATGGATGGGTAAGCATGGGATTATTGAAGAGATAAGTACTCACGGAACAAGTCAATCTAAGACTGTAACTCTCAAAACACCAGAAGGTGAAGAACTAGTTACACTTTACAGATATATCTTTGTTTTAGGAAATGAATCTCCAGGTGTTACTATTGCAGGTCAAAAGAAGGTGAAAAGCAATGAGTGATGAAGTAATTGAAGAACAACCTATAGCTCCTCAATTCGCTGAAGAATGGGAGAAAAATCCAATGAGAAAACCAAAATTGGCATCTCTTATAATTAATTCCTGTACTGGTGAATCAGGACCAAGATTTGAAAGAACTAAAGAAATTCTAAAACAAATTACAAATTGTGTACCTGTTGAAAGACCTGCCAAACAGTCAGTAAGGGGTTTTGCAATAAGAAAAGGAGAACCAATTGCTGCGATGGTTACTTTAAGAGGTGATGAGGCTAAAACAACTCTCAAACGTCTACTCTATGCACATGACCATACTATAAGGGCAAGTTCTTTTGATATGCAAGGGAACTTTGCTTTTGGTATTGACGAACATGTAGACATTGAAAATGCACCCTTTGATCCAATGTTAGGTACCATCGGATTCAACGTAGTTGTAAAACTAGAAAGACCAGGATATAGACTAAAATACAGACAATATAAACGAACTCGAATTCCAAAGAAACATCTGCTAACACCAGAAGAAGCTATGGAGTATGTCAGAACAGAATTCGGAGTAACAATAGTATAGGTGACGGATATGCAGGAAAGAAGAGTAATAAAATATGGAAAAGGCTCACGAACATGCAAACGATGCGGAACACATAAAGCTATTATTAGACGCGGTGGTCTAAACATCTGCAGACGTTGTATAAGAGAAGTCTATACAAAAATCGGTTTCAAGAAAACCGGAACTCGAGGAGGATAAAGAAAATGCAGATGGATACATTAGCTGACGCACTAATATCAATATTGAACGCAGAAAAAACTGGTAAGAAAACCGTCACTGTAAAACCCGCAAGTAAAACTATTGCGAATGTTCTAAGAACAGCTCAACGCGGGGGATACCTAGGAGAATTGGAATACATCGAAAACCATAGAGGTGGTATGTTTGAAATCCAATTGTTAGGAAGAATAAACAAATGTGGTGTTATCAAACCACGATTTCCTGTCAAGAAGGATAAATATGAAGATGAAGAAAGAAAATATCTACCTGCTAGAGGTTTTGGAATATTGATAGTTACAACTCCTGAGGGTGTAATGAGCCACGACGATGCTAAAGAGAAAGGTGTTGGTGGTCGATTACTAGCATATATCTATTAGGTGATAAATATGAAACAATTGTACATCGAAAAGGATATTGAATTACCTGAAGATCTAAAAGTAACAATAAAAGGATCCACTGTAACAGTAGAAGGTTCCAAGGGATCACTTACCAAAGATTTTGAAAACGCTGATGTTGAATTAAAGAAATTGAAAAACAAAATCAACGTCAAAGCTTTCTATATCACTAAGAAAAAAAAGGGAAAAACATTGGCAGTTGTAGGATACATAAATAATATGATTACTGGTGTAACTGAAGGTTATACTTACAAATCTAAAATCATCTTTAGCCACTTTCCAATAACTGTTGAACCAGACAATAAGAAAAGGATAATTACAATCAAAAATCTTTATGGTGGACGTAAACACATAATAGTTCCAATTGTTGGTTCGGATACCAAAGTGTCAATAGATAAAGATGATGTGATTATCGAAGGAATTGATAAAGAAGCCGTTGGACAAACAACTGCAAACATGCAAGAAGCCTGTAGGTTGAGAGGTAAGCGAAAGAAGGATCCCGAAACCTTTATGGACGGCGTTTGGCAGTGGGATAAATAGATTTCTCTATTTTCCTTCTATTTTTCTTTTAATTTTTGAACATTTTTCTTAAAATGCGTATTTTCAAACTTCTTAACAATAAAAAGTATTAAAAACTCCAGCAAAAAGGTAGCATACTATAATACGTAAGGTAACATTCTATAGTGAGTGCCAATGACAGCAGAAAATAAGAAACTACTAGAAAAGCGCAAAAAAGTTAGCGCTAGAAGACCTAAATTCGTCAGACAAGAAAGCTGGCGATATAAGAGAGTAAAAAAAAGTTGGAGAAAGCCTAAAGGCATAGATAACAAAATGAAGGAAAAGCACAAAGGTTTCCCTGCAATGGTCAATATAGGTTATCGTGGTCCTAAAGCTGTCAGAGGTTTGCACCCTTCGGGGTATCAAGTAGTTCATGTTGCTAATATTTATGATCTTGAAGATATCGATAAAGATACGGAAGCGGTTATGATAAAACATACCGTTGGGGGAAAGAAGAGACAGCAAATTCTTGATAATGCTTCAGATCTCGGTCTAAAAATCCTTAATCCACCTGCTCGAATCGAAGAAGTCGGCGATATGTTGGAAGAAGCGATGCTTGAGGAAGAATATGAGCTACTTGATGAAGATATAGATGATGAGCTCGATGAGTTCGAGTTCGATGAAGATTTAGAATCAGAAGAATTAGACGAATAAGAAGTAAATTCTTCCAAGCAACAAACAGATTGAGGTTTGTTTATGGACGTAAAAACACAAAGAAGAATAGCTGCAAAAATATTGAAAGTAGGTGTCAATAGAGTAAAAATTGACCCTGATAGTATTAATGATTTATCGTTAGCTATTACACGAGAAGATATTCGTCGTCACATTGATGATGGCGATATAAAGAAAAGAAAAATCCAAGGTGTCAGTAGAGGACGAGCTAGAGCTGTTGCAAAGCAGAAAAAGCGAGGACAAAGGAAAGGACCAGGAAGCAGAAAAGGACCTAAATATTCGCGCCTTCCAAGTAAAACAAGGTGGGTGAATAAGATCCGAGCTCAAAGAAAATTCTTACAACAATTGAGAGATGAGGGATATATAGAAACTAAAGATTATCGAAAATTATACCTTCAAGCCAAAGGTGGTCTCTTCAGGTCTGTAAGATATTTGAGAACATACATTGTTGAGCATGGATTAGCTAAGAAGAGGCTTCCTGAGTTATAATAGGGTGATAAAATGTCAAGAAGAAGAGGAAAAGGTATAAGAAAGAAGAGAAAATTGCAACAAAAAATCCGTAAACATGGTCCTTTGTATAGGGTACCTTTTAGAAGACGTAGAGAGATGAAAACTGATTATCATCAACGTAAAAGGTTATTGAAATCTGGAAAAATCAGATTCATAGCGCGTCCAACTAATAAGCAAATTTTAGTCCAATTCGTGGAATCAAAAATAGGTGGAGATAAAACATTTATTCAGATACAATCAAATGATCTGAAGAAACTTGGTTGGGATATTGCGACTTCAAACCTTCCAGCAGCATATTTAACAGGTTATTTAGCTGGGAAGAAAGCAGCAAAGGAAAAAATTACAGAAGCAATTTTAGATATAGGAACTCATTCAGCACACGCAGGTACAAAAATATTCGCAACTTTAAAAGGTGTAGTAGATGCTGGAATTGAAGTTCCTTGCAATGAAAGAATGTTGCCTTCAGATGATCGAATTAGGGGAGAACATATTAAATCTTATGCGAAGATACTTGCAAAAGAGGATAAAGAAAAATACGATAAGCATTTTTCAAAGTACCTTGCAGTAAGTAAGAAACCAGAAGATCTCCCAAAGTTATTTGATGAGATTAAAGCAAAAATAGATTCAATGTAATGAGGTAAAGAAAATGAGTAGAAATATGTATTTGGATCTTGACGAATGGGAACCCCGAACTCAAGTAGGGCGATTAGTAAAAGAAGGTAGAATTACTACAATTGATGAACTATTTCAACAAGGATTACCCTTAGTTGAACCTGAGATTATCGATTTACTTTTTGGGGATACTCTTGAAGACGATGTAGTAGATATCAGTCTTGTACAAAGACAAACAGATGCTGGTCGAAAAAGAAAGTTCCGAGCAACTGTTGTTGTTGGTAATAAAAACGGATATGTTGGAGTAGGTGAAGCCAAACTAAAAGAAATTGGGCCTGCAATCAAAAAAGCAATGGTAAATGCAAAACTTAACATCAGACCCGTTCGAAGAGGATGTGGTTCTTGGGAATGTACATGTGGTACTCCTCACACTGTTCCCTACAAAGTAGAAGGAAAAGTTGGTTCAACAAATGTTATTTTATATCCAGCACCTAGAGGATTAGGTTTAGTGACAGGAAATATAGCTAAAACAGTGTTAGAACTAGCAGGAATATCAGATGTATGGAGTAAAACTTTTGGAGAAACTCGTACCACTTCGAATTTTGCTAAGGCAACTTTTGAAGCTCTAAAGAATACTTATTCCGTAATGGCTCCTTATGATTGGACAGGATAGGAAAGTGAAAGAAATGAGTCAAAAACAAAAAACATCCCATTTAATGGCTGTAATCCGTATAAGAGGAAGAATCAATGTACACTACAAAGTAAGTGAAACAATGGACATGTTGAATGTTAGAAAAAATAACTACATGACAATCATTCCAAGTACTTCTTCCTATTTAGGCATGCTGAATAAATCCAAAAATTTCTTGACTTGGGGAGAGATCAATCAAGAAACGTTGGAACATGTTATAAGAAAAAGAGGAGAACTTGAAGGAAGAACCAAATTGACAGATCAATATGTCAAAGAGAATACTCCTTATCCCACAATTAAAGCTTTTTCAAAAGCTTTACTCAATGGTGAAATCTCAATTGGTGATGTCCCTAATATGAAAAAATTCTTCCGTTTGCATCCAGCAAGAAAGGGATTCAAAGCTGTGAAGAAAGGTTTTGCTGAAGGTGGAGATTCAGGATATAGGGGAGAAGCAATTAATGAATTAATTGTGCGAATGGCGTGATAATAATGACAGTACGAAGAAGAAAGAAAACAAGAAAATATCGTGGAACTCGAACCCATGGTTGGGGAGTTGTTAGAACACACAGAAAAAGTGGTATGAGAGGCGGTGTCGGAATGGCTGGAGCCAAATCTCATCATTGGATACAAGTTGTGAAAGGATACAGACCCCCACTTGGAAAGAGTGGTTTTACTCGACCTCCTACTGTGGTGAAGGATAAAACAGCCATCAATATTTCTCATCTAGAAGCAATGTTACCTTCGCTAATTAAGAAAGAACAAGCGGTTAAGAAAGGTACTTCTTATGAAATTAACCTAACAGAACTTGGTTACGATAAGTTATTAGCTCAAGGATTTGCATCTGTTCCAATGATTATTACCGTCAAAGAAGTTAGTGAGCGAGCTGCTGAAAAAATAAAAGCTGCTGG
>JAEOTK010000252.1 GCA_016839875.1 Candidatus Heimdallarchaeota archaeon | reverse complement strand
CTCTACCATTTATTCTCTCGTAAGAGATTCTCTTCTTGGCAAGAGACATTCGCTGTTCATTGGTCAAAGATGCATGTTGTCCTGGATCAGAAGGATAGATTTCTTCTTCTGCGAGTTGTGCAAATTTAAGTTCATCCAATCCTTTATTCAAATCCACAGATTTCTGGAGATTAAGAAAATCAAGCACTTCTTGAAGAAGAAGATGTTGAGCTTTAATCTGAGGATCTGGATCGGGAGGATCAGGAACATCTTTACTTGTCGTTATGTTTTCTGCTTGAGGTGCCAATGCTTCCGAAACATTACCAAAAAGAATTCGTAAAGCTATCATTTCTGAATATTTCTGTACTTCAGGTGGAGAAGTGATGACAGCCAAATTGACTAAATCATCTGCTCCTAATTCTTCCTCCAATCTGAAAATCTTACTTATCCCTAATGAAACAATAGCCTGAGATTGCCTGCTTGTAAAAACAGTTTTCTTTATACCTGGAACCTCATGCACAGCTTCTCGTGCTTCGTTGACAAAACGAGCACCAAAATCAACTAGACCCAAACCCGACAAATCACTTCACCAAATTGTTTACAATTTTGTCTATGATTGTGCCTTCGTCAAACCCTGGTCTAGCCTTGACCCCACCAACAAGAACTAATCTTGAAATGTTCTTGAAAGCTTTAGTCGATAGAGAACCTGATTTCTTCTCTTTCATTCCAGCAAGCTTAGCTATAGCTATAGCAGATCGGATAGATGCAGGTCGCTCTATTTCTCTGCTTTTTCTTGTTGCAGCAATTAATTCGTGCGTCAAATTTAGAAAGTCCTTAGACAATTTACTCTGAGGAATATTTGCATGTATGATCTCCATTTCAACAGATCGAGCAGGATAATCTAATGCAATCCAGACCTTAATACGATCTTTTAACGCCTCACTGATTCTATGGGTCCCTGCCATATCAGATGGATTTGCCGCTGTTATTAAGAAGAAATTTTCATCAGCTTTAACCCGCCCCAATCTTGGTAGAAGAATACTCCTTTCCTCCAATGGTTCCAAAAAAGTGTTCTGAGTATATTCGGTCGCCCTGTTAAGTTCGTTTGCTAAATATATACCCCCATTCACCATCATTTTCGTTAATGGTCCTGGGATAAAGGAATTTTTACTAAATCCTCTTCTGATGGTTTCAGCTGGATCAAATGATCCTATAAAATGAGCTGGCTTAGTAGCTTCATCAAGAGTCATCCATTCAAAATCTCTCCCCCTAGAAGAAGCGAAACTTCTAGCTAGTAAAGTTTTTCCGGTGCCTGGTGGCCCAACTAGCATAGGTGTAAGTTGACATACTTCTGCATCTTCTAGTAATTCAAAAGCCTCCTTATACTGACCCTTGTTGACTAGTTCAACATCTGGTGTATTGTCAGTAACAAATAAATCATCAATTTTGTTGTAAAACTGTTCTGTAGATGATTCAGTTGGAGTAGCTTTTTTTATCTCAGCTATTTCTTTGACTGAGGAATTTTTAGATTGTGATGCCTTCGATGAAGACTGTTTTTTTGTAGAAGATTTTTTAGTTGATGAATCGATTTTTTTACTACTCATTTCAACCATATGTATATAGCGTTTAGGGTATTTAAACACCCAAATTCTCGAGAAATAGGAGAAATTACGTTTCCAAAAAATGGCGCTTTTTCAATATAAAAATGAGGGTATTATACGCAGTTAACTGAAAGTAATCAACGTAAAGAAATGTAAAATGGAATAGAACTTATTACCGTCGTTTCTTCTTTATTTTTCTCTTGATCACTGTGAATACAATTACAAGTAAAAATAAATATTCAAAGTGATATTCATAAGAAAGATAAAATGTATTTTCTTCAGAGGGTATGGTGTTATTATCTGAAATGTTAAACTTAAAATCAAACTTTAATTTGTATATGGTACTTGTAGTCCAATCTGATACCCAAAAGAATCCTTCATTATCTATTGTTATACCCCAAGGAGAAATATTCGAAATTGTGTAATTACTGAAAATCGTACCATTATCTGGAAAAAGAACATAAATTACATCTTTTTGTTTGTCACAAATCCAAAGATGTTTTCCATCAAAAGCTAATCCTTTTGGTTCTATTTCACCCAAAGTATAATAGTTAAGTAAATCACCAGTATCTAGATCAATTTGGTAAATCTCATGTTCTTTACTATGAGCAACCCATAGGTTTTTTCCATCAAATGTTAATCCCCCTTTGCAAGTTATGGAACATGAAACTGAAGACACGATTGCGAAATTCTTGTCTAGCTTGTAGATTATTGAATCATCCTTTTTGATAGTATAGAAGAATTCACCATCAGTTGCTAGGTTTATAATAGGAAAAGAAGTAAACGGAAAACTATCTGTTTCCTCCCCTGAGTCTGAAGAATATTTATGGATTTTCATTTCTCTTGTTCCTAGGCTGTAGACAGTGTTATTGAAGTATTGCAAACCTAAGGGAATAGATGTATCAGATCTTAAGTATGAGACTATTTCATCTGAGTAAATAGAGTTTTTATTTACATCTGTATATATCCTCAAATCTTTTACCCAAAATTCTTGATTCCAGTTTACTGTCCAACCATCTCCATAATAGAAGAATAGAAGAACTGAAGAATATCCTTCAAGAAAGAATGTTTTATTGAAGAAGCGTGGACCTGAATCTGTTACACTGAGAGAACTTATTGCTCTCCAGTATATTATTTCTTTTTTAGTATCCGGATCATATATACCAAATCTTAACCTTGCTGCTTCTGAGTAACCTGCTCTAGCTCTTCCTTCGAAGGTAATCGCTAGAATATCATTAATTACAGGTACTTCTGCATAT
>JAEOTK010000251.1 GCA_016839875.1 Candidatus Heimdallarchaeota archaeon | reverse complement strand
GAGTGTGGCGTAGCTGTATACCCTTTGCAAAGCGTAGCCACCGTTGTCTCCTCTTGGGCAAGGGGTCGCCTATTGGCATGAAAACATCGATTTTTTATTTTAAATAGATTCTAATAGTTCTATCCGCAAATAGAAAAACAAATACTATTGTTTAAAAGAGTTCTTGATATATCCACTGTGCATAAATCACTAAAAGGAAGAATTAAATGGTATCAGTATTATCAGTTATACTTCCAGTTGTTGTAGGTGCAGCAGCTTTAGCTTATTTGATTCCGCAACATATTATTCCTTATAATCGTAAGAAGAATATTACAAAAAACATCAAAGCTTTTCTGAATAGAAATAGAATCTTTGCTTTATCAATCCTATTCTTTATTGGAGGAACTATAGTAATGTTGATGGGTTTGTTTATTAGATCTTGGAGTGGTGATGCAGAACCAGCAATTGTTGATGGATCAGTCTTAGCATTGTTAGCACTACCTACACTCATCACTAATGTGACAAAGAAGTTTGTGCATAGAAGAAAAAGAAGAAAAATCCCGATCCAAACTAAGGAGTAATTTTGTAATTTATCCTTTCCATCATGTTTTTTTATTGAAAACTTCTATACTAGTAGTGGAGAAAATGTCCGAATCAAGAATCTATGTAGGTTGTACTGGTTTCAATTATGATGATTGGATGGCAAACAAAGGAGGTTTTTATCCTCCAAATATTGAAAAATACGAGCTTTTAGGATTTTATTCAACTATGTTTCCAACTTGTGAGATTAATTCAACATTCTATGCTTACCCACGTTCCAGCAGTACTGCTCGATGGGCAAGATTACTCCCTGATGATTTCGTTTTAACAGCCAAACTACCTAAAATAATATGTCAAGCTTCAGATATTTCCTTAGTAGAAGATAAACTGACAGATTTCTTAAAAATAATGAGTCCATTAAAGAAAAACCTGGGACCATTTGTTTGTCAATTTGCGCCTAGCTTTGACAAGAATGAAGAATCATTAACACAAATACTCAAGTTTATTGATTTCTTTCCTTTTGAAGAATATAATATGGTGATGGAATTTCGTCATGATACATGGTTCAATCAAGAAACCTACGATATACTCAATGATCACAATCTAGGTATGGTAAGCTCATTCCTACCTTATATTAAATTCAATCTCTATGAAGAAGTAAAAAGAGATTATTTCTATTTGAGAATAATTGGTTCACATAAACAGAAAATAGGAGATGGAAAGGAAGTAGTAGATAGAACAGATGTTATGGAAAAAACAGCTGATACAATCGAAACAGCTTTCAAAAATAACCCAAATAAGAAAACAGCCTATGTATTCATAAACAATCACTTCAGCGGCTATGCGCCGCCTTCAGCTACACGATTCAAAGAGATGTTGGAAGAGAGAAAACTCCAAACAGTCACACCTGCAATTACTGCTTTCAAAGGTCAGCAAAAATTGTCAGATTTCTTTGGATAGATTAAGGGGAAGTCTTTATTTTCTTCCACATTTTTTTCGCGGATTTATTTCCCCCATAACCAAGAAGTCTTCCAATATAAGGCCAGATAGGATTCAGGAAAGGAAGATTCATAACTATCCAATTTGCAACTTTATGTGGCCAAGTTGGTTTATGATTATATTCACAGTCTGAGATACAATTAGAACAATCTCCACCATTTTCTAACCAGAATAAATAGCATGTGTCTACGTTTATATACCATTTTTTCACTCCAGGATTGTTACTAATACTGTGTGTTTTGAAAGATGGTTTTTTATCAAAAGGTATTGAAGCGCTAGGACATTTCTCAGCACAAGTCATGCAGGTTTCGCAGAATCTCTCAACTGATTTAGCGAATCGGTAGCTTGGTTTATCTGCTTCTAGTGGCATATCAGTAAGAATTTTAGCTACTCTTACTCTTGGTCCATATTCTTTAGTTATTAACAGTCCATGTCTTCCATACCCTCCTAATCCAGCTTCAACCGCTATTGGTACGGATATTGCTAAAGCGTTTCCAGCTGGTATAGCTTCATACCCTAGATTTCTGATAAAATTAGATACTAATGTTCTGACAAAAGCCATTTTAGAATAACCTAGTCCTGTAGCAATTCCCCCAGGCCACTTTGGTGAAGTATTGATTGCCCCTAAATCCATTTCAACAGCTAATACTATTACATTCTGTATTTTTTCAGGGATAACATAAGGTCTATCCTGTCTATCGTTTGTATAGATCCATTTTGGATCAAATTTGGCTACACCTGTTAAACTTGCTCCATAGAATTTGGAGATTTTCTTCAGCCATTTGGACATTTCTTTAGGATCTTGAACTTCATATTTCTGCGGTTCTTGAACATCATAATTTACTTGTTTTACATTAGATTTAGCTTTTTGTTCTGATCTGAAAGATGCTCCAGCATCGGAAGGTTCCATTTTTTTTATACTTTCTTTATCTAACGTTTTCAGTCTTTCATTATGAAATTCATGCATGCTTACCATATTTTCAATTGACCAAGCAGCATCTACAGCTGCTAATTCAATTTCAGAGTATCCATCTAGTTTCAAAGCAATTCTATCTTTTGCTTTACCGAAAATTGGTTTCTTGTATCCTTCATATTCTTCGTCCCACATTCGTCTGCTAAAAATGGTATATTTCTCATTGAATGGTTCATAGACATCTTCATTAATCTCAAACAATTTTCTATCTTTCTTCTTCTTCTTCTCCTTAATTTGAAGAGATTCTTTAGTAAGTTTTTGTTTGTTCTTTAAAATTACTTCAATGGAATCAAAGGGACAAGCATAAACACATTGCAAGCAACTTATACAATTATTTTTGATTATCACAGCAATATCTTTCTCTACTTTTATTGCTGGTTTTCCTTTTTTATTCTGAGGACATACAGTTACGCATTCATGATTACATTTTTCAGGAGAACAGCTTTTTTCTAAAACAAGAAGGCTCATCAGTTTTGAGCGAAAATTCAGCTACATATAAGTTTTGGTTATTTTTTCATTTCCAAGAACTAATTTTATTTTTTCTGAAAATATAATCTGAACCTATTTTTGTTATTTTTTCTTCATGAACTAATTTCTCTAGAACGGAGAGAACGATTCTTTTCATATAAAATCTCCAGCTTGAAGTTTTAGTATCAACAACAGCATCAGTGAGTACATCCACTTCTGAAATTCCTTGTTTTAGTTTAGCTAATAGTTGCTTCTCAATTTTATTCAGACTTTGAATATTTCTATTTATAGTATTATTCACTTCAACTATCATAGTCCCATGTCCTGAGAGAGCAAAACGAGCTTTAAGTTTCTTAATCTTCTTTAGACTATTCATAAACTCTGAATATGATTCAGGATAGGTATCATTGGTTGTGGTTAAATCTTTGTGCAAAGTAATTCCTGAAAACAGTAATCCTCTAGAATCCCAAAATCCTATTGATCCTTTCGAGCTTCCTGGTAACTCTAAAACCTCGAGATTCCAATCTTCTATATTTAGTTCTGGATTTGAACCTAATGATAATAAGTTTCCTTCTTCTAAAATACTGGCAAAAACAAAGCCTTCTCTCTTAAGGATTTCTGCATTTTGTTTAGAAGTGCTCATAGGTAAATCAAAACTTTGACTTAAGTATTCTGCTTGATTGCAATGATCGGGATAGGGATTTGTTAGGAGAATTCCTTCCATTGTATCTTTATTAAATTTAATAAATTCTTCCAGAGGTTTCATAGCTTTTATTTCGGTTGAACCTGGATCAATTATGTATTTGTGTTCATTTCCAATAACGAAGATATTTGTTGTATTATAAGGAGGAAGTGTTGGTGCGGGAGTTGAAAGTCTCCATGTATAAGGGAAGAGTTGGTAATCTCTGCATGGGAGTTCATCGATTTTTTGTTCAAGTTCTCTAGCTGCTTCAAAGGGTTTCTTAAATTCTTTTACTATCTTATCAACTAAAGAGGACATAGAGGGAGTAAAATATCGTTCTAGCTTGTGATACTGATTTGAAATTTCTTCAGCTTTGAACCATCTAGCTTTTTCTTCAACAATTAATGAAGTGGATTCGAAAACCATAGAACCTCGTTTTAACCTCATATCTTTGAGTTTAGGATTTGAAGGAGCAATAAAGAGAAAATAATCTGAATTGAAGACGTTATCACCACTTCGAAACTGCTGAAAACCCGAAGATATCATTGAATGAAGCCATAAATTAAGCAATTCTGGATCAATGATACTAATAATTTCATGAACGGTGCTTTTGACATCAACTTCAGCGATTTTCTCAGTATGAAAAAGATTCCTTTCAAAAACTACTCTCAAAGCTGTCAGTCTTTTTTGCATTTCTGGTGCCATATCACCATGTTTTTTTTGGAGTATAGAATATAGTTCTCTATCTTCTTTGGTAATAACACTACCAACAGGAGTCCAGGAAGATGGCATGATAGGTAAATCTGGACCCTTCTTTGTTAGATAGAAGTAATATTTCCCACCTTTGATTCTAAAGAAAATCACAGTAACAACACTATATTCAGGCATCGTTCTATGATTAAGAAAAAAATGCTTGTATATAACTTCTTTCCATGAATATTAGCAAAACCGATTTACAACTATCAAATAAGTTCAACATCATGACTTGTAGATTCTCTTCTTCCAGCAGAAGTGATTTTTATAAATTCTGCTTTTTCTTGCATTTCTTTTATACTTGTAGATCCACAATAAGAAATTCCTGATCGAAGTCCTCCAACTAATTGATTCAGCACTTCAGAAGTATTTCCTCTATAAGGAACCATAGCTTCAACTCCTTCAGGAATGATTGATCCTAAATCCATTTCATCAAAAGAACCTTTCTTCTCTCTTTCTTCTCTTCCAAGAGTAGCGAATGTTGATGCCATCCCACGAACAACTTTGAATCGTCTTCCTTGACGGAGAATAGAAGTTCCGGGACTCTCTTCAGTACCTGCGAGAAGACCTCCTATCATAACAGTTGAAGCTCCTACTGCTATTGCTTTGGCTATGTCTCCTGAGTTCCTTATACCTCCGTCTGCAATTATAGGAACACCATGATCTTTAGCTACTGAAACTGAATCTTGTATGGCAGTGAGTTGAGGAACTCCACACCCAGTAACAATTCTAGTAATGCAGATACTTCCTGGACCAACCCCAACCTTGATTCCATCAGCTCCAGCTT
>JAEOTK010000250.1 GCA_016839875.1 Candidatus Heimdallarchaeota archaeon | reverse complement strand
TAAATAAGAAAAACATAATCAAAGATAATGGAATCCATGCAGCTATCATCCATGGTCGACGTCTTCCCCCTCCAAGCTTTTTTGTTCTTGTTTTATCAGAAAATCCACCTAGAATAGGATCGTTAAAAGCGTTGTATATTGACCAGAGGATATAGATAATCATTACATGTTGAACCTTGATACCTATAACAGCATAGTAGAAAGTAAAGATTAGAAAAGAGAAACCTTGGTATGCTACTGCATCTGTAATTTCTCCTGTAGCGTATGCAAGATTAAACTTAAGCGGAACTTTAAAACGCGATTCTTTCTTATCAGACATGAAAAATTGTTTATCTGGGTTTTTTAAAAATGTTTTTGAGAATTTTTAACATAGAAAGGTTTATTAATGACCATCCCCATGGATGTTTAAGAACAGCCATTAAGATGGTGTGAAAAAATGACAGAAAAGCAATACGAAAAAATTACTGTAAATCTCCCTGCAGTGGATTTAGGAAAGATAGATTATCTTGTTGAGCAAGGATTCTATAATACAAGAACAGAATTCATTCGTACAGCAATTAAAAATGAAATCGATAAGAATGCTTTTGCTATTGATACTGTGATTCATGAAGAAAGTAAAAAAGAAGGTTCATACTTCGCAGTAGGAGTCATTAGTATAGGTAGAAAGGAGCTCGAAAACTACGTTAGGCAAAATAAGAAAGTTGTAGTTTTTGTTATTGGAATGTGTTTCATTGCAAAAGATATAGACGTTGGATTAGCAAAGAAAGCTATAAGCTCCTTCAAAGTATACGGAATCAAAAAGGGACCAAAAGATGTAATGGAATATCTTACAAAAATGAGGTGATACTATGAAAATAACAATAAAGATTGAAATAGGATCCTTCCCTTTTTTCTTGAGAATTAGCATTAGATCTAACAGAAAGCAAGAGATGTACTACACAGTAAATTAATCACCCAAATTCAAATCAGCCGAGTCAAACATCCTCGGCTTTTTTTTTATTTTTAGATTCTAATAGAATGATTTAATTATAATAATGATAATACTTGATTTTGAAGGTTCTGTGATAAAGAAATGAATGGTTCAAAGAAAAATAAAGATAAAAAATATGCATTTGAAATCAATTCTCTTCCTAAGCCATTAGATTTAATCTTTGGTTTACTTGTAGTCATTGCAATTATATCTGGATTAGTTCTAAGTATAGATGGGTGGTTCTATTTTCTAAATGATACTCCTTTGATTGCTATACTAATTTGCACTTTTGCGCCTATAGTACCAATTTTGGTTTTATTATTTTTATCTCGAAGACGCATAGTATGGATATCAGAAGTAGATGTGGAACTCGAACATAAATGCATTTTATGTTTGAAGAATATTCAACTAGGTGAGAAATACATTTCTTGCCCATTTTGTGAAAAACCTATTCATCTCTCGGAAACAGAAAACTGGTTAAAGCATAACTCTCGCTGCCCTAATTGTGCAAGGAATATTAAAAAAATATCAATCAGAGAGTACAAATCTAGATTAAGATAAGTCTTCCTCTTTTATCTGTTTTAGATACTGATCTCGTTTCTCTCTGTCATATGAGGGTATAGGTACATCCCACCAACCCCATGCAGGAGATCCGGAAAATTGTGGATCTTTATTCACTAAAATTTCAATCACAGCTGGTCCTTCTTGCTTGAAAGCTTCTTCTAGAGCGTGTTTAATTTCCTCGGTTTTGGATATTTGAGTTGACCAGCATCCAAATCCTTGGGCAATCTCTGAGAAATTCGGTGTATATACATTACCTTCATGATCTTCGAATTCAGTTGCAAATCCTCGATCCTCACCAAGAACAGATCTTTGTAAATCAGTAATAGCAATCCAACCAGCATTATTGAGTATAACAATTACAGTATTAAGGTTCAATTGCTTAGCAGTATGGAGCTCTTGCATTGTCATCATAAAATCTCCATCACCCACAAGACCAATAACTTGAGTATCAGGAAGACCAAGTTTTGCTCCAATAGTAGCAGGAAGAGTATATCCCATTGTAGAAAAACCCCCAGCAGTTATACAAGTATGAGGTTCATAGAATTCTATTTCTTGAATCATCTGAGCTTGTACATTGCCTGAACTGGTTACTATCACCGCATCTCTATCTAGAAATTCTCTAACTTCTTTGAGTACACAGGAAATCATTACAGGTTCTAGTTTGGGTTTACACCAATCTTTAAGAAACTTAAACCACTCCTCTTTCAAATCTTGAATTTCTTTGAAGTATTCACTTTCTTCGTAACTTCTTGGCGCATATGATTCTCTAAGGACAGCTAGAAGATCTAACAGAACGGTTTTTGCATCACCTATTATCCCAACATCTGTTCTATAGTTCTTACCAATTTCGTGAGGATCAATGTCAATATGGATGAGTCTAGAATCAGTTTCAGCTGGACCGAAATTCCAAGCTACTCCTTTCTTATAAGAGCAAGTAGATTCATCTGCAAAACGAGTTCCTATTGCAATGACAACATCTGCATTGCTACTTAATGATAAACCAACTTTAGTACCTTTAGAACCGGTTGCCCAACCGAATAATGGATGATCATTAGGAAAGGCATCTTTACCCATCATAGAAGCTAGTACTGGAGCGCCAATGAATTCTGCTAAGTCTTTTACCTCCTTAAAAGCTCCAGAATCAACAACACCTCCACCTATCCAAATTACTGGTCTTTTAGCTGAAATCAATAATTCTGAAGCTTCTTTGATAAACTTCAGATCACCCCTTAGTTTCGCAGCTGTTCTTCTCTTCTCAGGATTTGGAATCATTCTCGAGGTGAAATCACATTGAACATTCATTGGCAAGTCAATATGAACTGGACCTTTTCTTCCAGTTAGCATTACGTTGAATGCTCTTTGAATTACTTTGGAAACTTGATCAGCTGTTGCTAGTTCAAACGATCGTTTTACAACCGGTTCGAAAATTCTTGGAAGAGAACTATCTTTCTTTCTTTCAACTTCTTGTAAAACTCCCACACCCCTCATATGAACATGAGTGTTTCCTGTTATAACTAAAACAGGCATAGAATCTACATATGCATCTGCTAGTCCAATGGTTGTATTTACAGCTCCTGGACCTATACTTGTGAAAACTGCTAATGGTTGTCCAGTTACTCTGTAGTAACCTACTGCCATGTGGACACCTGCCATTTCTTGTTTAGGCTGAATAACTATAATTTGATCCTTATATCTTAAGAATGCATCAGTTAAACCTAAACAACCGTGTCCTGGAATTCCAAAAACAAAGGGTACATTTTCTTTAATCAAATATTCTACAATCAGTTCGGAACCTGTGAGTAGCTTCTTTTTCTCTTCCATGAAAATAAGAGAGGAATCATGGTTTATAAGATTTATTTGTTGTAAAGAAAAAGTTAGGAAAGACCTTCTTTTAGGTCAATTCCTATTTGTTTTTCAAATAAATCATAGAGTTTTAGCTGAAAGATTAAGGCTGTTGGATGCTTGATGTTTATTAGAATGCTACTGTATTTATCAATCGGAGGAAAAATTATGTTAAACGATTTACCTGTTAGTTTGGTGAAATCAACATCAGTAAAGAAAGCTGTAATCCCTTC
>JAEOTK010000249.1 GCA_016839875.1 Candidatus Heimdallarchaeota archaeon | reverse complement strand
TATTTTTCGTTTTATTGTTCTTATTCCATCCACTTCTTCGTAGAAAATATGTAGTTCTCCTTTAGTCATTCCTTCTATTATTAGTTCAAAATATCTTATTGTTCTTGCTTCTTCTTTATGTTTCTCAGTTAGTGGAAGTATGTGAACTATTGTTACTAATAATGCAAGAAACGTCATAATCGCGAAAACTATCCCGAATCCTATTTCCCAAAAGAGTCCACTCTTGAAAGAGTATGCGGAAAATCCTGCTAATATTCCTACTCCAATAAATAGATAAATAACATCCACCCATTTTTTACTAAAATCAACATAGATTTCTTCTCTATTTATTCCTAAGACATTACTCATTAACTCAATCCCTCCACTAACAGCTGTTCTAGAGCTATTGACGTCATATCGAAGAATCCCAGCACTTCCTCTCCTTGTTCCATTATCTCACATAAATTCTTTATAGGTAGCTCTCTTCCACTATTATCTTCTAGTACTATCTCGAATCCCCATCCTCTTCTTGCTCTTTCTTCCTCTATTATCCATTCCTTCTGTTCCTCAAAGAATTGTTTCAGGAAGAACTTCAGATCATCTATGTTTGTCAGTTTATATCTTGTTAGAGCTATCTTCTTTTCTTTTCCTTTTGCATAGATCTTAAAGACCATCTTCCAGTTCATTGTTCTCTGTTTAGCTCATCCCCCAATTGGTTTATAAAGGCGAAAACCACGTTTATAAATAACTTGGAAGATTTTTACCACATATAAAAATAAATTTTAGAAAAAAAAAAGAGAAAAAAATTATATGTAAAAACTATATGGATCTGTATCAAGCACTTGTGCATCTTGATCTGGAGATTCTTGATCCAATTCTTCTTTCGCTTTAAAGAAACAGTCTTCTAAAGAAACATCACTTGTACCACCATAATATGAAATCCAAGCATAATCAAGGAAGTAGTATGAAAATTTCCCTCTTTGAGGATCTTCTTCTCCAGTAAAACAATAAGAACTTTGTGAATTGGTACATGCCATAGCTAAGAAAATATTATCAACATTTTCTAAATCATTGAAATGACCATCTGATTTGAAACCACCACTATGACATGAATCTAAAAAGAGAAAAATCCTTCCAGCTATAATATTGTCTACAATATCAGCTAATTCATCATCATGGAACCAGCCATCTTCTCCGTGTTCTCCACGGTTGTAGTCAACCATTTGCATTGAGTAAGTCTCTCCGCTATGACCCTCACCTAGTTCAAGCAAACCATCATCTCCATGTCCAGAAAATGTATACACAATTACATCATTTGCATCAGCTTTTTGAGTTAATTCTTCTAATTTTGTTTTTACTCTATATTCAGTTGCATCCCCCATATAGATGGGATAATTATATTGTTCTGGATTATTACCATAAAGATAAATTTCATCAAATTCCAAGTTATCATTTAAATGATAGTACCATGCGGAAACATCATTAACACATGTTGGGGAGCATGAACCTATTCCTACAATCACTGCCATTCTGTAAACTGTATCAAGGTTCAAATCTGTCTCAATCACTTCTCCAGGAAATGCAGTTTGAACATCTACTATATTAACAAAATCCCCGTTTTTGGATGCTCTTATTTTCAGATTATTACTCCCTGTATAGGTATATGATAGATAATAATATCCTTCTGAGTTGGAATATACTGATTTCAAAACTTCATATCCTGTGGGTTTATCTTCTAATAATTCTACAAATGCATTATCAATTATCTTTTCTCCAACTTGATTATATGTATAACCTCTGTATGAACCTTCCGGTGCACCTGTTGTTCCCTCAATGATTATTACTTCATCGAAATAGACCGCATATGGTGAACCTAATGTAGTACTTGCAGTCATACCTGCTTGTCCTACGTAGAATGGTTCATCATTATCTTCATAGCTCAGATATGTTGTTGGATTACCATGTACTCCTTTGATGATTTCAGCTTCTATTCTATTTCCATGAGCTACAAGTTTCAAATGCCACCAATTCCCTACAATATACCCAATAGAATTATCTGAATCAAGAATTGTTCCTAATCCATTCTCAACTTTTAGTAGTTCAACACTTTGAACACCCAAACGCAACAAATACCCATCATTGAATGCAGGATTTTGTTCAGTGCTAAATTCTGTTGCTCTTATCCATAAACTAGGTTTTAGGTAATTACTCATATATGGAAGTGTCCAACATTCAATAGAACCATCTGAAAATTCGGTTTCTTTAAACAGTACCCCATCATAGTATTTTCCTTCTCCATTTCCCATAGCTTTTAGAGAATAGGTATCTTTCTTTGCAGTTTCACTGCTTTGAGTAAAACGTGAAGAATCAAAATCCCATTGTTCTGTTACTTCAGACCAGGTTTCAAATCCTTCATCCCATCTATCTGTTGTATAGCTTATTTTTACTGCATCAAAGTATGTATAATAAGAAGATCCCACATTTGTTCTCGCTGAAAAAGCTGCTTTTCCACTAGTGTGTGTGCTATCACTTCTTTCTAGGTGATAGTTTATTCCACTTTTTTCAACCCATGCATCTATTTCATCCCCTATAACCTGCAATTTCAGTTTACACCAACTATTCATTATATACCCTATATCTTTAGTTAATGTCCATGTACTTACACCATTTACTATACAGTAAAGATACATTGTCCTGACATCAATTCGTAATAAATATCCATCTCTGAAACAAGGATCTTCATTTGGATCCATTGTTGTTGTTCTAATCCAGAGACAAGGACGAAGATAATTACTTCCAGATGGAAAAACCCAAGCTTCTATTGATCCATCACTGAAAGAAACATAATGTTGAACTCCGTCATAATATCTATTTCCTGTACCTTCAGCTTTTAGTACATGCGTTTCATCTTTAGCATAAGGGTGACTTGTAAGTTGAATTTGATTATATGCGGATGGTGGTGCAAAAGACCACTCTGTGAAAGGTTCTTCTTCGAAGCTTTCAAAGAATTCCCAATCATCTTCAGTTTGGGTAGCTGCGATAGTTTTCTTACTATCTAAAGATATCAGCAATATTGAACTTATGAGTAGTATTCCTACTAACATAGTTTTTATTTTATTATCTGTTCTTTTGATTCTCATATATTTAACTCCATCAATCTTAACGGATTCTCCTTGACATCTACTCTTTGAGTAGACCATCTTTATTGGTAAACTAACTATTTAAATTCTCTGCATAAAAAATGACAGAGAGATAATTAAAACTGAAAAAATCTAGTATCTATCTCTAGTTTATATACCAATCTTCATATTACTAGTTGCCTGTTACAAGAGGTAATCTCTGTCGAATCTATCGATGGTTCCAACCATGATTCGTTCATGGTGGTTGGATTAATAGCTGTAACATTCAATCACTATGTTCGATGAGTTATTGTATTTCTACATATTGTTTATAAGTTTCTTTGACTAATAATATTGACTTCACTCAACAGAGTAGAGGTCAAAAAAAGGAATGAAATGGAAAGTCGTTTCTTTTAAAGAAATAAGGTAATGAAAATGAAAATAAAAAAGAAAGTTTTTGTTCTAATACTGATATTCTCCTTAATCGGAACAATTGGAATAAGTCAGATAAGAACAACCAAAGCATATAAACCAAGTAGACACCAGAATTTTTATACCTATATATGGACGGTGTTTAAGGATGATTTACTAAGTTATAATCTAGAACCTACTTATTTCGACCAGATGGAAAATGAATTGGAAAATATGTACGGAACTTATGAAAGTTCTATCAAAAACGGTTTAGTGCAAGCAGATACAGGGACAGGATATGTTGCAGGATGTCCTTTAGGGAGTGAACCAGATTATATTAAACCTAAAAGATTTCATGGTCACCATGCATATGAGCACTTTAATTTTTATCCATTTATAGGTCCCCATTCCGCTGCAGATTGGGTTCAAGATCTTATTGATGAAGCAATAATGGATTATAGTTCAGATAAGACAACAGCTTATTATAAATTTGGTATAGCTTTGCATCTTCTTCAGGATTTAACAGTACCTCATCACGCTATAGCTACTCCATTTTCTGGTCATGCCGAATATGAGCAATATATCGATGATAATTGGTGTTCTGGAGATAATATCCATCCTGACGCTCCTAATCTAGATGGGATTTATAGATTTGATACCCTAGAGGATCATTATAATTGTAGGGATCCATGGGGATGGATTGACTATGCAGCACATAGAAGTATAGATTATTGGCCCTATGTCAATAATGACATACTTGATGGAATTGCTGATAACTATATGTATGCTGCTCGAAATTGTTTGGATATCATGACTAGTTTAAGTGCTGGTTTCTTACGGTACTTTTGGGAACGAACTCATCCAAACGATGATCCTGACGGTGATGGTCTAATCAATCATTTTGAACGTTTGATTTACAATACAGACGCTTTTATTTCTGATACTGATGCTGATGGTATGACAGATGGATTTGAAGTTGAATATGGTTTTGATCCATTAACATACGAAAATCCTGCAGATCCAGATGGAGATAATTTGACTAATCAGGAAGAATGCACCCATTCAACAGATCCTTATGATACAGATACAGATAATGATTATCTCGAAGATGGTTGGGAAATCGAACATGGTTTCAATCCAATTTCCTCAAGTGATGGTTTAACAGACCATGATGGCGATACTATAACTACTGGATGGGAAGTAAGCGTTTATTTTACTAATTGGACAAATCCGGATTCTGACTCTGATGGTTTAGATGACAACTGGGAACTTTTCACTTATAATTCAGATCCTTGTGATTCTGACTCTGATGATGATGGATTACTAGATGGTGAAGAAGTTTATACATATGGCACGGATCCTCTCGATATTGACTCTGATAATGATATGGCAATTGATGGTCTTGAGATTCAACTAGGAACGAATCCTTGGAATCCTGATACTGATGGTGATGGTTTATCTGATTGGAAGGAATATTTCTTTGGAACAAATCCATTAGTAAATGACTCATATGAAGATCCTGATAATGATGGATTATCGAATTATGAAGAAATTATGGAATATTATACTGATCCCTTTGACGATGACACTGATGGTGGAGGAATGAAGGACGGATTGGAAGTCATGTTGGGAAAAGATCCAACAGATCCCTATGATGATTTTGGAGGATGGTTTCCTTAAGGATAGCATCTTCTCTTTTTTTTCTTAATTAATAAAATTGTACAGAATGTTTTCTTACAGTTAGATTTATTTACTTGGAATTATCTGTTTCTGTCGTAGTGTTCATGATTGAATACTACTAGTGAGGAGAGTTCGTTCATGCAATGTATTCTCTCACTACTGTGTTAGGAGTATTCTGTTCAAGAATACTCTTCACCTTCCTAATACGGAGTCACCTGAGGACTTTTGATAGAGAAATCACGCAGGAATTTCTTCTGGTGACTCCACCATGCTTCTTTCTACTCTTTTCTCGAGTTTATAAACTGATCTTAGCATCATTAGTTGCCAGTTACAAGAGGTACTCATTATCGAATCTATCGATGGTTCCAACAATGATTCGTTCTTGCTGGTTGGATTAATAGCGGTAACATTCAATCACCATGTTCGATGAGTTATATCATTCTAATTAGTTTATGAAATTTCTGAAAGCAATTCTTTACAAATTGTGATCTGTTTTTTATACATCCATCAGATAAAAATTAAATTGAAAACTTTAAATAAGAAAAAATATAATTCATTTGTTGAATGGGTTGTAGGAGATTTGTAGATGTCTGAATTTCAGATGAATGTAGAAAAAATAGTAAAAGAAGGAGAAGAAGCATTTAAGCAATTTAGATATAAACAAGCACTAGATTTTTTCAATAGTGCTTTAGATGAAATAAAAAGCAGAAAAGTCAAAACAGACAAATGGTATATTTATTGGCAATTAGGGAAGGTACTCCGAAAAATAGGTGATTTTGATAACTCAATTTTAAATTTGGAGAGCGCTTTAAAAGAAGGTGGAAATTCGCTTAAGAAAATTGAATATGCTAGAATTTTGAATGATTTAGGATTAACATTCGAAAAGATTGGATATGCTGATAAAGCATTAGATAAATTCAATAAAGCTCTTCCTATTTTTAAAAAAGAAGGTAATTCAAAAGATTTAGGTGCAATATATAGTAATTTCTCTTTAGCATTTATAGCTATATCAGAATTTGAGGAAGCAGAGAAATATTTAAATCAAGCACAAAATTTCGTAGAGGAATCAGGAGATATAAAACTTAAAGGTGTTAATCTAAATAATAGAGGAGTATTATATGGTGAGTGGGGAAAATTTGAAAAAGCTCTATCTTATCAAATTGAGTCACTAGAAATCTTCAAGCAATTAAAAGACAAAAGAGAAGAAGCAAACTCTTTACACAATATTGCAGGTTTATACAATCAATTAGGAAACACAAGAAAAGCAAGATCAACCTATGAAAAGTCTCTACAAATAAGCTCTAAAA
Source organism: Candidatus Heimdallarchaeota archaeon (assembly GCA_016839875.1). The sequence continues at coordinate 5,986 of JAEOTK010000249.1, read as the reverse complement.
TTGAAGAAAAAAGATTAGAAGCAACTACATTAAGTAGTCTAGGTGTTGTTTTTCAAGATTTAGGACTATATAAAAAAGCAGAAGATTGTTTTAGTGAAGTAGAGAAAATTGTAGAAGATGTTAAAGATCTGAGATTGAAGACAGGAATCTATATAGCAATAGGAACTTTACAGCAAAAACAAGGAAATTACAAAATTGCTGAAGGATACTTTAGAAAATCCTTAAAATTATCAAAAAAATATAAGTTTTCAAAAGCTGAAGCTTCAAGCAATAATGGTTTAGCTGCAATCTTTCATGAGATAGGAGATTATAACAAAAGTATAAATTTTTTGGACAAAGCATTAGAGATTCAATATCAGTTAGAAAACCAACGTGAAATAGGTGCTATTCTAAATAATCTTGCATTATCAAATTATCATTTAGGGAATTATGATAAATCCATTCAAATAAATACTAAAGCTTTGGAATATCTAGAACTAACAAAAAACAAGTTAGGTATTGCAACAAGCTTAGACAATATAGGTCACGTTTTCTATATTATGAATAGAACTGAGGATGCTTTAGAATATCATATGAAAGCATCAGGTATTTTTGAGGAAATAGAAAATGAGGAAGGCAAGGGGAGAACATACAATAATATTGGAATTATCTATCAAAACCAACAAAAATCACGTAAAGCACTCGAATTCTTTGATAAAGCATTAAAAATTCATGAAAATCTGGATATGAAGAAAGGAGTAGCTGCTACACTTTTGAATATAGGAACTTTACTTATGAGTCAAAATAGATTTGAAGATGCTGAAGATAATTTGTTCAAATCTTTACATTTGCGAATAGAGATTAATGATAAATCAGGAATTTCAGCTGTATTAAATAATATTGGAAGTCTATATATAAAAAAGAAAGAATTTAAGACTGCTTACAAATATTATAAAAAATCTCTCTTGATTAGTAGAAGAATCGGAAATAAGAGATTGGAATCTACTACTTTACTTAATATTAGTGATCTTTTTGCTATTCAGAAGCAGTTTCCTAAAGCTCTTCACTCCCTAAAGAAATGCTTCTATATTATAGATTATCTAGATTCACTTGCACCTAGTTCAAAACTAAGAATAGAAATGAGAGAGAAAACATCAATCAATGTGATTAACAGAATAATAGCTAGTTGTGTCAAATTAGATCTAATTGAAGAAGCTCTTGCATATTCTGAATTTATCAAATGTAGAGAAATGATTCATCATGGAGAGATACAACAAAGTCCTTTAGATGAGAAGTATAATAGTTATATCGAACAATTAAACCGAATTGATGAAAAAATCAGAGATATTAATTTTAGGAAGAACAAAATTCAGTTGAGTTTTGAAAATGAACTAATAACTATGAAGAAATATAATTCTAGCATTGAAACTTTAGTAAAAGAACTAGAGAGATTGGAAACTAGAAGAAGGAAACTTCGAGATGAGATCTGGATCAACTTCCCAACAAAAGGCATTTTATTTCCTTCAGATCCTGTAAAATTGATAAAACAATTGAAGAAACATATAATTTCTAACTGGATTATTTTGGAATATCATTATAATATATTAACGGAAGAGATGTATATATTCATTTTAGAAGAAAAGACCAAAACAAGAGTAATAAAATACAAATTATCAAAAGAGAAGCAACTCAAAGTCTCAAGAATATTGGTAGAAACTCTAAATGATTACAAGAATACAAAGACTGTTATTATGCAAAATCTAGTAGAAAAGAATCTAGAAATAAACTTTTCAAATATTCAAGAGGAATTAGAGTGGTTTTATACGAAACTTGAAAATAACTTTAAATCGTTAAGTAAAAAACTCTGTACAATTTATTTTCCAAATGAACTTAAGAATTTTTTAGCTAGTAAGAAAAATGTATTTTTGTCTATAATCCCCACAGGTACCATGCATAATTTTCCAATTGAGACAATCTGGGAGGGTGATAATTATATAGGTTTAAAATATAATTTATCAAGAGCTTTTAACTTGCAAACATTGATTGCAGCTATCCAATCAATTAATGAAAAAAGTGTACAGAAAGCTCTTGTTGTTGGAAATCCAACTGAAGGGATAGAGAAAAGCCTGTTAGATGCTAAAGATGAAGCAGAATTTGTGATTGGAATTCTGAAAAAGCATAATTATGATGTAAGACCTTTAATTGGAACTGAAGCCAATCTAAGTGATTTTATTGATCATTTAAAGCAAAATCGATGTCAAATAATCCACTTTGCAGGACATGCTGAATTCCGTGGAGACAATCCTGAATTGAGTTCTCTTATCTTTCGAGAAGGTAAAGAAAAAGCTCTATTAAAAGGCAATATGTTTCCATTAAAGATTAATTTAGAAAACAATCCTCTCCTAGTTTTAAGTGCATGTGAAACTGGTTTGGTTTCAGTTAAACAAGGCGATGAAATCTATGGACTAGCTCGAGGAATTATAGAATCTGGATGTTTCAATCTAGTACTAACAGGATGGGATGTTTTTGACGATTCAACCAGAGAATTCTTTGAGATTTTCTATACAGAATTTTCAAAACAAAAACCAATTTCTACTTCCCTTAAATTAGCTAGAAAACATAGTCTAAAGAAGAATAAAGAAGAAGAACTTATTAAATGGGGAACATTTAGACATTATGGTATTCCTTTCCAAACAATTTACTAGTGTAAGATTAAATCTATCTCTACTTTAATATTAAATCAGTTCTAAGTTCTGGATTAGATTTATATATTGAAACGAGAATCGTTCTCATCTCTCTTGTTTTCCTTATCCTTTACTAGATAAAATAATCTATGAAAAAGGATTTGACAAAATGTATAAAAAAACTTTATATTTGAAATTCTCTTTATTATTCACAATTTGCGGAGGTTGCAAGAAATGAAAAGAAATAAACTTAATTTTCTAATCTCATTATTACTTCTGACACTCTTGCTTTTTTTCTCTATTTATTTCGTAAGTGTTAGGAGTAGTTTTCCAGCTATCGAACAAGACAACAGAAATTCTCTAACGATTCTAAATGGAACGGGAACTGAGAAAGTTCCGAAATTTAATTTTATACCCCATGCTCCCATATTCATTAAAAATGATGGAAATTTCAGCGATTATGGTCTTCCTGGTTTAGGTACTCCTGAAGATCCTTATAGAATTGAAAATTACTACATAACCTCAACAGAATTTAATGGAATTCATATAGCGGACACGACTAGTTATTTCAAGATTCAAAATTGCTTTATAGAAGTTGGTGATAATCGTGGAATTCGAATTAAAAATGTTGGAATAAATCGAACAATAATTGATAATAACACGATTAATGCAAATTACGGTATTGTCATTCTAAGTTCGAGTGAAAGTAACATCACCGATAATTATTGTATAGGAAGTGAAACAGGTGTAAGAATTTATAACAGTGATTTCAGTTATATTGCAACTAACACTTTCTCAGGTTTTTCAGGATTAGCGGGGATACAGATTGATGAAAGTGATAACTGCTTAATTGAAAAGAATATCTGTGAAGATAACTTTCATGGAATACTTGTTTCAATTTCATCTTCAAATACTATATTAAATAACACCTGCAGAAACAGCACTGCGACTGAAATCAACATCTATATGTCTCCTTCTACCACGATTACTGATAATATCTGCAAGAACAGCATCAAACACGGACTATGGCTTTTTTATAGCGTTTCAAGTATTGTTGAAAACAATTTACTTTATAACTCTGATCTCAAGATTGATGATGACCTAATTGGGTATTCTTCTCTTATAGTTCAAAACAATATGGTGAATGGTAAGAAAATTGGTTTCTTCATGGATGAGAAAGATATTGAACTCAATACTCCTGAATATGGAAAATTAATTCTTGTTAACTGTACAAACATGAATATAAGTAATCAGAATTTCTCTGGACTTTCATTTGAAGGAATTAGTGTATTTAGCTGTAATGGTCTTCTTATTGAAAATAACTTCCTTGATGATATTGGCTATTTTGGTGTTTGGGCATTTGAAACACCTGATCTTAAAATCATAAATAACCATTTCAGTACTGGACATACGTACAGTCGTGCAATACGTCTTGATACATGTGATCAAGCTCTAATTATGTATAATAATTTCACAGATAATTCAGTTGCAATTTCCATTGATGAATCGGATTCCAATTTGATATCTACGAATGTTTTTGAAAATTCCACAGATAGTTCAATCTCTGTTAGGTCATCTAACAGTACAATCATCTACAATAATATTTGTGATAATCAATATCTTGATGATTTAGAGGGTGTTGGTATCTATTTATATGATTCTAATTTTACACAGATTGAACAAAACATCTGTTATGACTTTTACGAATATGGAATTCAGTTAAGAGATAGCTGTTTTGCAGAAATAACTGATAATTTGATACAGAATAATTTTCAATACGGAATTCATATTAATACAAACTCAATAAACAATTCTATACACCATAACACTTTTCACAACAACAATCCTAGTGGAGTTTCCCAAGCATATGATGATGGCTTCAACAATACTTGGTTTGATTCAATATCTTTAGAAGGTAATTACTGGTCAGACTACTCTGGAACTGGAATTTATTCTATCGAAGGTTCAGCTGGAAGTACTGACTCTTATCCTTTGAATGATCCAAGTATCCCAATAATACCGGAATTTATAGTCCAAAAAACTATCAGATTTAATTTACTTCTAATTCCTTTCCTGTGTTTTATGGTCATATCTTTTCGAAGAAAAAAAAGTATGTGAAAACCTATGAAGATCAGTTCTTTCTGGAGAAAAATGGTTTGTACCCTAATGTACCTGTTGATAATTCCATTTGTGGTATTAATTCCTTGCCAATCTCTCCAGAATACTGATTCTTTTTCATCTCCTGTTACTGCTGATTTTTCTCAAGATGTCAAACCAGAAGATAGTTTTCTTGATATTTATTCTAGGCACAAAGAAATCCTTACTCACAAACTCCCAACTTCTTCATATAATACCATTAATCCTTCCTATCGTTTTTCCTATTCTGATGGAGATATTGAGTCATTCTATATCCTCAATAGCGATTTAACTGGTTATACTACTCTCTCTGCTGAACTTATCTCTCAAACAACTCATGCTTACTTCTTTGTTCAAACTAACCTTATTTCTGCTTTTGGTAGAGAAACTATTACCAATGTTGTTACTTCTGAAAAAGATATTTTTGAGAATAAGATTTTTTTAAATGAAACAGAAATTTTTGGTTCTGTTGAAGGTTCTTTAGGTACTATCGGTGATGGTAAAACTATTGTTCTCTTTGCCAATCTTCCTTCTGGTATTGCTGGGTATTTTGATCCTATGAACGAATACACTCAAGATTATCTCAATAACAATGGCATGAGTGATTACAAATCTAATGAATGGGAGATGGTTTATCTTGATTATCTTGAAAGGTTTGAGACTACTCTCGCTCACGAATTCCAACACCTCATTCACTACAATCACGACCCTTACGAATCTCGTTGGTTCGATGAAGGTTGCTCTGAACTTGCTGGTTTGCTTACTGGCACTCAACCTTTCTATTGGAATAATATTACTCCTTTTGCTGATTCTTACTATCGTTATCATCCTCAAGATTCTCTTCCTTACTGGAACTTCTGGTCTGAAGGTGGTTTAGATGTTCGCAATGATTATGGTGGAGCTTATCTTTTCCTTGTTTATCTCTATGAGCAGCTAGGTTATTCTATTCTGAATTACATTGTCAATGATACTTTTCATGCTGTAGTTACGATTTCTGACATTCTTTCTGGTTTTGGAATGTCTTTCAACGATTTCTTTCTTGATTGGCAAACTGCTTTACTTATCAATGATTTGTCTGTTGATACTAAATTTGGTTTTAGCAGTTTTGATTTTACGGTTAATTTTCTCAAAACTATTTCTTCTGAATATTTGGGTAATATTCGTGCTCCTTATTATGGTCTTTATAC
>JAEOTK010000248.1 GCA_016839875.1 Candidatus Heimdallarchaeota archaeon | reverse complement strand
GGAGATTGTGATATTTTACCAAACAATAATCTTCTAGGAGTATTTGGAACGCACACTCATCCAGAAAATGATGATGTTGGAGCTATACTTACTGAAGTAGATCTAAATGGAGATATTCTATGGGAAAGATCTTATCCCGAAAATGGTCCAGATGGTTTCGGAGTTTATAGTATGGAAAGGTTCAGATTTACACCTATTGTTTCTAAGCCTACTCTTGTAGATGAAGGAGACAATACTGGCTATGTAGAATGGGATATCTGGTATAATTTCAGATCCAAAACGCAATTTGAAGGAAACTACTTTGTTACTATTGATAATCAGACAGTTGACACAGGTGAAATACAATTTCCACGGTACTGGCAGTCAACTCAACTTCGATATTATTTGGATGAGCTACCAGAAGGAGAACTCGATATATCATTAGTAGTTTCAGACGAGGGGGGACATTTTTCAAATGAATCAGATATTTTTTTCTCACACGGTCCTGTTTCTTTAGATAAAAAATTTAGAAGAAATATGATTATTGGATTTACTATTGGAGGAAGTTCTGTCATTTCTGCTATTGTAATTTGGCGTATACTAGATACAAAAAAGATATTATTCAAAAACAAAAAATAAAAAGAATCTAAGGGAGAAATACTCTATAACGATTCTCCACAATTTTGACAAAATTTGACATTTACTGGTTGCTTTGCTCCACAATTAGCACAATATCTTGCTTCTGCTACTTCGTGAGGTACAGGAGCTTTTGGTATTGGATCGCTTGGAGCAGGTTTTGCAGGATGAGTTTCTAGAGGTTCAACTTTAGGTGCATCTGCATAAGGTCCTGCTTGACCTGAAGGAGGTTGAACAATCATGATATCGCTTCCTAATTCTCTGAAACCTAATAACAATAGAATGAAACCAATTATACTACCAAATGAACCAAAAACTGTGAACATTGAAGTAAGTTGTGTGATAGCACTTATTGCAGCTCCAATGAAAAGCAGCATAGTCGGTTTTTTATTAAATCTCCCAACTCCTCTATAATCTACAAAGGATCTATAGATGAAAAAGAAACCTACTGCTAAAGAAACATATGATAAGATAGAAATAATACTCCCTGCAGTATTAGGAACAAACAAACCTATAATAATTGCAGCTATGTAACCGTAAATACCATAACTTGCATATTGTAAGCTTACTGTACTGGGATCTATTTTTGATAATAAACTATATCCAGAACCAAGTTTGTAGTATTGAACGAAAATCATTATCTGTATTACTACAACGGCTAGTGCTCCAATTAGAATTAAAACAATAGCAACCGCTCCGCCAGCTAGAAGAGCATCTGCAAATTCATAGATATTATCAGGATCTATAGCCATTAAATCATCAATTGATATACCTATAATTACAAAAATTGCAATAGCTGCTAAAACGATTAGAGCAATTACTGCAAAAATCATCCAAATAGTATATTTGTAGAGTTTCTTCGAACTATCAGAGATTTTGTATTTTGCCACATCAAACGGTGGCATTTGATAAGCTTGAGTCATTATAAACACTGTTCCTATTTGTTTCTAACATGTATAAATATCTATGCTTTTTACTTAGATTTCAAGATGAGGGAGATTACGCATATTCGTTGAAAAAAGCATATTCCTCGAAAGGTTTTCTCACTGATCGAGTTTTTTCAGCTTGCTGATGTTTCTCACCTAATTTATCTAAATTTTCACTCTTTTTGCCGACTGCGATTAAGGTTATTAATCTCATTTCTTCAGGGATTTTTAGTATCTCCTTCGCTAGTCCTTCTTTGAAACCAGCCATTGCATGAGCTACATAGCCTTTATCGACAAATGCTAACATCAGCTGTTCAGTCGCCATTCCCGTTCCGAAGAGATAATATTCTCTCTCACCGATAACACAATCCAGTTCTTTTTCACTAAAAACTGCAACAAGCAAGGAAGCTTCTTTAGCCCAATAGTTACCTCCAGTTAAAGCTTCATGAAGCTCAGTTAGTTTTTTTTCATCTTTAACAAAAACAAATCTCCAAGGTTGCTTATTTGCACAAGAAGGTGCTCGAGAAGCTAAGTATGCAACTTCACGAATTAATTCATCAGATATTTCCACTTTCTCCAAAGCTCTGTAAGCAGCTCGTTTTTCAACAACATCAACGAATTCCATAAATAATCAACACAGAAACTTATTTCTGTAGTTCTTCAAGAGAACTCTTCACATCGTCTGCATGTTCAGCTACTTTGACTTTTGGCCAAATCTTAGCTATCTTTCCTTCTGGATCTATAATGAATGTACTTCTAACTATTCCTAAAAATTCTTTACCATAAAGTTTCTTAGGTTTCCAGACTCCATATGCTTCCAGAACTTCATGATTCTCATCACTAAGCAATGGAAACTTCAATTCGTATTTATTCTTGAATTTCAATTGTCTTCCAGGAGGATCTGCACTAACACCTAGAATAGCTGTATTGATAGCTTCAAATGAATCAAATCTATCAGAAAAATTACATGATTCTGTTGTACAACCAGGTGTCATTGCTCTCGGATAAAAATACAATACAACCCATTGGTCTTTGTAATCTTTCAAACAAATCTCTTTGTTATTTTCATCAAGCAAACAAAATTCTGGTGCTTTTTGTCCTATTTCTAACATTATAATCACTCACTCATTCTATTAAAATGATTTTAACTTTACTATTCTTCAAAGAAAAAGGAAGAATTAAATCTCTCTTCCTTTTCTTCTCTCTTTCCTAATATATT
>JAEOTK010000247.1 GCA_016839875.1 Candidatus Heimdallarchaeota archaeon | reverse complement strand
GCAATTTTAAGTGGTTTTTTTCTGTTTTCAATAACAGGTTTGTCATTGAGATATATTTCAGAGTTTACCCATCTCTCTAATAATTCTGTAGAAATATGTATTTGCTCCTCATACTCTCTTTGAGCTTTAAAAGCTCTATAACCTGCTTTTAGGATTTTTAAGGGATTATATGTGAATTTGAAACCAATTTTAAAAATAATTCTAAGAAGCCGTTTCTTTCCATGATTTGCTTTAGCCTTTGAGAAATAAGGTTTTAAGATTTCAGGAAAGTCAGGAAAAAGAGAATCTAAAACATCAGCAAGACCAATGAACTTAGGACACCCAACATTAACTTCGTGATCACTGCCAAGTCTGGGAATAAAGAGATAATCCACTTTATCTTTTAGATAGATTGCATGTCCAAAATATAATTTTGTTGAGTAACAATCTTCGTCAGGAGCATATCTTACTGCTAAATCTTTGATTACTTTATTTGTCTCTGGAGAAATTATAACCTCTGTTCCTAACTCCTCAAAGAAAGTCTTCCACATTGCTATAAATTTATAATAAAGCAATGCTCTAGGTATTCCCACTTTTTTCTTCATTCTTATTTGATATATTATTACCAATTATTAAATCATTCTAGTGGAAAAAATATTAAAATGGGTCTTCTAATTTAAATTGAAGATATATGAGATATGATTTCGATAGAGTCATTGATAGGACTGAAACACATTCAGTAAAATGGGACAAACATGTTTTAAAAGAATTCTTTGGTACTGAGGATGTTTTACCTGCTTGGGTTGCTGATATGGATTTTCAATGCCCTGAACCAGTAATTGAAGCTGTCACAAGCAAAGCTGCGGAACAAATTTATGGCTACAGCTGGCATGGTACACCTGAATTCTATGATTCAATAACTGGTTGGATGAAAAGACGACATAATTGGGATGTTGATAAAGATTGGATTACATTTAGTCCAGGAGTCATGCCTGCAGTTAATGTTATGATCAGAACTTTCACAAATCCTGGTGATAAGATAATTGTTCAATCTCCTGTCTACTATCCGTTCTTCTCTGCAGTTCAGAATAATGGAAGACAAATGTTAAACAATCAACTTCTATATGAGAACCAAAGATATACTTTCAATTTCGAGGAATTTGAAACTCAAGCTAAAGATCCCCGGACAAAGATGTTCGTACTCTGTAGTCCACATAATCCTGTTGGTAGAGTGTGGACAGAATCCGAACTTAAGAAACTTGGAGATATATGTCTAGAAAACAATGTGCTGGTTGTTTCTGATGAAATTCATCATGATTTAATTCTTAAAGGACAAAAACATACAGTCTTCTCAACACTTGGAGAGGAATATAAGAATAATTCTGTTATTTGTTCAGCTCCTAGTAAATCCTTCAATATGGCAGGCTTACAGATATCAAATACAATGATCTCAAACGAAAAGATGAGAGAAGAATTTCAGTACAGCATAGTAGGTAAAAACAGTTTGATGATTCCTAATGCATTTGGTATTGTTGCTCTAATAGCTGCTTATAGTGAAGGAGACGAATGGTTAGATCAAGTGATGGAGTACATTGAAGCCAATTTCAAATTTGTCAAAAGCTTTCTAGAAGAGAATTTACCTGATATAGATATGGTTACACCCGAAGGAACTTATCTAGCCTGGTTAGATTTTAGTAAACTAGGAATGAATGATGAGGATAGAAAGGAATTCTTACTGAAGAAAGCTAAAGTAGCTTTAGATAATGGAGCAATGTTTGGTGCAGGTGGAGAAGGATTTGAAAGATTGAATGTAGCATGTCCAAGAACTATCCTTGAAGAAATAATGAATTGGATACACAAAGCAATTAAATCAGAAATAAACTAAATCCTTTATTCTTCCTTTTCTTGAAATAATATATCCCCTGGAGAAATAATTTCCTCTTCGAAAATTGGCAATCTTGTTATTTTTTCCTCTTCTTTGAAATCCTTTACTTGAATCCTATAATATTCGTTCCAATTATGCCAACAGCCCTTCTGGCATACTAGAGTAACATGAATGATTTTGTAGAAGACACCTTGATCCAGATGAAAAGTTTCTTTTTTTTCAAGTACTCTTACACTATCTGTAAAACACTTTGGGCATTTCTTATCTTCAGGCAACATGAAGTTCATAATCAGATTCTGTTTTAGAAATAAAAAACTAATCACGTAGGTAAAGAAAAAAAGAATAATGAGTGCAAGAAGAAAAATTAACTTCTCTTCCTTTTTCTCAAAATAAAAACTGTAGATAATATTGTAACAATCATTAGCGTTGTAGTAAATGAATTAGTTTCTTCTGTTTTGATTTCATTTAGATTCAGAGCTTTGTTAAAGATATATCTAAAGACATCATCATATTTAACTTGATATTTCTGACCATACATATTCATTAGAAGAACAACACCAACTTTTTGATTT
>JAEOTK010000246.1 GCA_016839875.1 Candidatus Heimdallarchaeota archaeon | reverse complement strand
TATGTTTTTTAGCTTCTTTTTCTGATAATCCTAAATCATTTTGAATCTGCCTAATTGATATATGATTTTGATTAAGAATATAGTTTAGAATCTTAATACCTATCCTTGTGAGTGCTAATTTCTTCCTTCCTTCCTGTTTAAATTCTCTTGAAATGACAGGTACAGTTTCTTTATCAACAGACATGTATCCATACAGCAATTGATGTATCATTTGTGAAGATAGATTCCATTCTCCTTTTCTGTAATCATAGAACGAATAATTGAATGATTTCAATCTAGTTGAAGTTAGAAATTTAATAACTTGGAAGAAAGTTACTTCCATCTTCTCGCTTAGTTTACTAGCCAATGTAAATAAATCTGATCCAACATCTTCAAAATCTGGAGAAACATAATAGCCAAGAACTGACTTACAGCCTATTTGTCCGGTGTGAATTGAATGTGAAAAAATGCTTCGAGATAACTCATCAATCAAGCTTATATCCGTTGATAGAGGAAATTCAAATAATACGCCATAAACTGCTAGATTTAATCTCTGGTGATTGAGAACCGTCCCTTGATGAAGTATGGTTCTAGATATTAGAGTCTGTTTATACTTAGAGATATTTGAAGAATCTATCTTTAAGAAATCACTCAATTCTTTTGTTACCATAGACTGTTTTTCTAATATGGTTTGAAAGATTGAAAACTCCCTTTTAGATAGGATGGGTTTAATTGATGATCTAAACTGAAAGAAAATTGACAGAAAAGTGTCCCATTCTAATAGCTTCTTTGTTTCTTTACTCTGCTCCAGCAGCTCTAGAAAGAAATTCTTTGCTTTGTTAAAATCTGCTAATTGGATATAAGTTGCAGGAACTAGATAAATAAGATTTTTGTATTTTCTAGTTTTACTATATTTGTGCCAATAGTCCATCCAAATATGTTGAATTTTAGATTTTCTAGGCAATTCAGTGAAAATTAGAAAACAAGCAATGTCCCAAAAAGGTGAATCATGATGTATTTTATACTCTTCAATTAATTTTCTGAATATTGAGTAATCAGAACTTAAGATAGATTCAGCTTCCTCCATTCTTAATTGTAGATTCTGATTATTTCCATTAAACACATTCATTAATTATCTTACCCTACCTGATATAATTTTTCACTTACACATTTATAGGTATATGTCGGGGAAATTTGCCCGATATTAATTTTATTGCTTTAAAAGCCTGAAGTCGAGCTTTGATTTATTTTGCTTCTTTTTACGCTGGAAGATTTCTCCTTGTTATCTTCTGGAGTTGTCAGCATAAAGGAAGTGAAAAGAAATGAAAGGACCTCAATTACCTCCAGATGATGATCCTCAACCATGGCCACCTTAATAGAAAAAATTAGTGGATACGAGGAGTATTAAAGCTCCTCAATTCCTAGGAGAATGCATCGATCTAACATGCTCATGCATGTTTTGAGGAAAGCAATAACGCAGGAACTTCCAATATTAACAACTATTTCGAACCTTTTATGTTTTTTTATTAAATTATTATCTGCGTAAAGTGTAAAAAAATGACCAAAAAATACCATTTTGATACTATTTAGAATTTTTATTTAGAAAGAGATGATTCTGATTATTTGAATATCTGTGCATGTTTTGAGGAAAGCAATTGCATAAATAATAATTAAAAAATGTGAAAGAGGAATTGCAAATTAAAGTATAAGGATAACTTAGAGATTACTTAATCCATTAGTTTTTTAGTTTACAATATCTCTTCTTATTCCCTAAAGCTATAAACAATCTAAGAAGTTCTCACAGCACCCTTGTGGTTCGTCTCTTTTTTTATCAGAAGTACAGCAATCACAGCAACAATCACCACAGCATTCACAAGTGTCTCCTGCATCAAGAGCTCCACCGTCAAAATGAACTGGCAAATGTTTATCTTTGTAACTTATGATATAAGGTTCTAAATCAAATCCGCAACTAACACAATACCTACTGTTTACTTCATGAATTTCTTTGCACTCAGGACACTTCATATTACATTTCATACATAATAGATTTTTGAAATCTTTTTAAATATTTCTCCTACAATTAGCTGTTTGTTTTATTAATCACAAAGAGTTTAAATAGAAGATAATTCCATTATTCTACGATTCACAAATGTGATTAAAAAGGGTGAGAAAATGAATAAAAAAATAACAACAAGTATAATTCTATCAATTCTCTTCATATCTTGTATCCCCTTCTCGCAGGTTCAAGCTGCTAATGCTGACGCTTACGTCAAAGTAACTCTTCTTGATGTTTACATTGTTGACGATCATGATCCTTCAATATTAGGGGCTGGAGAGATTTATTTTAATTTTGATTTAAATGGTTCTGAATTCTCAACAGGTCAAGTTGATACTGACTCAGGAAATAATGTCACTCTCAATTATATCCTCTTTGATTCTCTAATTGAAGATGGTACTAGTATGTATTTCTTCGTCAGTTGTTGGGATTATGATGATGTTGATTCCGATGATTTCATTGGTGAATACAATTTCACATTAACTTCATTGGATATTGCTACATTCATTGCTACCTATGGTAATTACGAAGTGTTTACATTTCCTGATACTGATGCCATCTTTTACTTCGAAGTAGTTGTAGATGATGGTATAGTTATCCCTCCAGAAGTGGATGAAACAGCTTATATCACCATCACTTTGGTTAGTGCAGTTATTCATGATAAACATGAAGCTGCAGGAAAAGGAAATGGTGAAATTTACTTCAGTTATCAGATTTATGACACACGTAGAAGCACTAACGAATACAAGGATATTGAAGATGGGGAAACGATTACAGCTAATCTCGAAATTTTCAAAGGTCCTCTCAATGATGAGTTTTACTTTGATATATTCTGTTTAGAGGCAGATATCGATGCAGATGATGCCTTAGGAGGAGTCGTTCGTAATTATCCAGTGTTTGATGCTGAATGGTGGAGAGAAAATAGAACAAATAGCTACACAGAAATCATTCCAATAACCGATGTAACTTTTACTGTAAGAATAGATGTTACTTATCCTGCTGTACCTAATCGTTACGAGATAATAGGTCTGAGAGATGAAGCAACAATTTA
>JAEOTK010000245.1 GCA_016839875.1 Candidatus Heimdallarchaeota archaeon | reverse complement strand
GAATTTCTGGAGTTTGAATCTGAATGAGCTCTAAAGATAAAGGGGATAGAAAGGAATTCATAAGACACATAATCCGAGGTGTAAGTGGAGCATTAGTTCTTATATTTCTACTTATAATCTGGTTTACTTGGGATGGGATATACAATTGGTTCTATACAAAAGTAGCTCCTGGAGCTAATGTCACAGAAGGAATTCGAGGTGATCCTCTTCTTTTATTCTGGTTAATCATTCTATTTCCTCTGTTAGCTGGTGGAGTAGCTCTAGTCGTCAGTGGAGGCTGGAAAGCATATAGATTAGCTGTTCCACAAAAGGAAGAAGGTTAGAGAGTTTTTCGTTTATTTTTCTTAAGTTTGCCAAAAAACCACTGGATACTTTCACAAGATTATTATTTACGAAGCACAATATTCGATTGGGGTAATAGACTCGTTAATGATTAACCAGGTGATTTGGGGATGTTCTCTTACATAGATGCTAAAATGATTCCAATTATTGAGAATATGTTAAAGGATAATCTATGTATTCAAGAAAATGAAAGAATGATAATTGCGACTGATTACGCATCTCCAAAGGATATGATGATGAAGCCAATAGAAAGTTTAGAGAAAATAATCAGAAGGAATTTTCTTTCAAGGCTGATTCAAGAGATAGCAAAAGAAAACTATCCTAATAATGAAATAGATTTATACTGCTATAAATGTCAATGGGAACAGTATCCAAAATTAGATGAGGAAATTAAGAACAAATTTCTTACTTATGATATAATCTATGTTTTATCCGAATTCTCCATATACAAATCATTTTCAACTAAAGAGCTTGAGAAACACGAGATAAGAGCAGCTTTCTCCCCTGGAATTGAAACAACTTTATTCCTTCCAGAGGGACCATTGGATGTAGACTTTCAGAAACTTGAGAGAGATGCTATGACTTTGTATAGCAAATGTAAGAAAGCTGAGAAAATTAAGATTTATACTGATTTAGGAACAGAAATCATTGTTGAACCCAATCCAGATCATCTAAAATATGAAACTGGAATACTATCATATCCTGGAAAGAAGGCTAATTTCCCACCAGGAGAAGTTACACTAAGTAGAGCTAATATCAATGGTGTCTATTCAATACCAAAGGGATGGATAGAGGGAATTAGTGCTGAAATCAAGTTAGAAATTAAAGATTCGAATGTTATTGCAATTCTAAGTGATGAGGAATCTGTTAAGAAGATACAAAGATGGTTTGGGGGAAGTCTACCTTACACAATAAATAGTCTAGCAATAGGATTAAATGAAAATGCCAAGAATCCTTTCAATCAACTAGAATTAGAGAAAATGAAAGGAGTAGCTAATTTGGCAGGTACTCTCAAAAAACAAACCATAAGTCCATTCGAAACATATACTTTTACTGGTCATTTTCCAACACCGAATATCTATGTTGAAATTGAAGAAGAACTGATATTCAAGAATGGTAAATTACAAGTATAGATTTTTCTAAGGAAAAATAAATAAGCTAGCTTGATTCTTATTTTTGTATGGGAGAAAAGATAGACACAGATTTAGGAGTAAACAATTATTGCTTTGGATGCGGAGAAGATAATCCGATAGGAGCAAAATTAGAGTTTTACAAAATCTCTGACAAAAGCCTAAAATCAACATTTACAATCCCATTAACCTGGGGTGGTTGGGGCGAAATAGCTCATGGAGGATTGCAGACTGTTTTACTAGATGAGGTTTCAGGATGGTCAATAATCAGTCTCTTAGGGAAATATGCTTTAACAATTAATCTACAAATGGAATTTTTACAACCTATCTATGTTGGTGAAACTATTGAAGCAATAAGCAATATAGAGAAAATAGAAGGGAGAAACATCATAGTTAAAGGTATTCTCAAGAATGGAAACGGAGAAGAGTGTACCCTAGGGAGTTTTGTTTTTAGAGAAGTAGGAAAAGAAAAAATTGAAAGATTGATAGAAAAGCAAAACTAGCAACTTGTATGCTCGATTGCTTCTGTAGGACAGGCTGTTACGCAAGCACAACATTCGATGCAATCATCAACGTTTGTTGCAAAAGATTTTCCATCTTTTAGCACAAAAACATCAGAAGGGCATACATCAACACAATCACCTGCTCCAGTACATTTGTCATGATCAATCTTTATTATCCAGTCATCTGAAACAAAATCTTTTATCGACATTATAATCAAAATGCGTTTAAATTTCCTATTTTTATACTTATCTTATGAAATCAATTTTACATTTTGGATTATTAGTTCAAGAAAAATAAGTAATAAATAGACCATTGACAATATTGAGGTTTCTAACAACAACACATAGGATAAGGTGAGTGATTTTTGCTGGATATTAAATCTAACAAGAAGTATGTTCAATTGCACCTGTAGGACAATCAATTACACAGGCACAGCATTCGATGCAATCATCTATGTTGGGAGCATACGCTTTGCTATCCTTGATTTCAAATACATCTGAGGGGCAAGAATCAACACAATTAGCTGATCCATCACACTTAACATGATCAATTTTCATTGTCCAATCAGCTGAAACAAATTCTTTCACAGTCATTTTGCTCAAACTGTTCAATACGTTCCTCTTTTTATATTTTCTTCACATATAGTGAAAAAATCCAAAAAATATTTGATATACTTATGAAATGTTGTATCATGGATTTTAAGAATAAAACTGTAATTATCACTGGAGCAAGTTCAGGAATAGGTGAAGCAACCGCTAAAGCTTTCTTGGAAAAACAAGCAAATGTATTGATGGTTGCAAGGTCAGAAGATAAACTCAAAGCAATATCAGATGGAGTGTATGCGAGATATTTGGCACTAGATTTGACAGATGAAAAAGCTGCAGAGACAATTATAGGTGAAGCAACAATCGAATGGAAGAGGATAGATATTTTGGTCAATGCTGCAGGGATATTGCAAACAGGATCAATCATGAACACTTCTCTCAAAGATTTTGATTATATGATGAATATTAACGTGAGGTCAGTTTTTTCTCTCATGCAAACTGCAATACCCTTTCTAAAGGAAACAAAAGGGAATATAGTAAATGTGTCTAGTGTAGTAGGTGTCAGAGCTTTTCCGAATATTCTATCCTATTGTGTAAGTAAAGCAGCTTTAGATCATTTAACAAGGTGTTCAGCTTTGGAATTAGCTCCCTTAGGGATAAGAGTTAATGCAGTGAATCCGGGGGTTGTCGAAACTAATCTACACAGAGCTGGAGGTATGGATGAAAAATCATATGAAAGATTTCTAAATCATAGTAAAACAACCCACCCTCTAGGAAGAGTTGGCCAATCTGAAGAAATAGCAGAATTAATCTTGTTCTTAGCATCAGATAAAGCAAATTGGATTACTGGAGAAACAGTAAGTATTGATGGTGGAAGGTTTCTAACTTGTTTACGCTAACTAGAAATTATATGTTCCCCCAAGTTTTTTCACAACAGTATTAGCGTGAAAATCATTAAACACTTTAGGTGTTTCAGTATGAATTGGGATAACTGCTTTTGGTGATATCTGATCAATCATTTCCTGTATTTCTGCTCCTGAAGCATGACCTGAACAGTGAATTTGTTCATAAGGATAAAGATTGAATAATTTTAGCCAATTATCTGCTCTAACTTTCTCTAATTCCATCTCTTCATCTACTGGTTCTGTGACAGATCTTATATACTTTGATCCTTCTGGAGGAGCAACATCAAATAGATATTTCAGTTCATAGAAATCACATCGGAAAATATAATCTTTGGGATTTTCTTTGATATCTTCATCAGTCACACTATTAGATCTGTCAATTAGATCTTTTTCCCAGTGTAAATAATCTTTCATTTGAATATAGTCTGGATACTTATCATCATTAAGAATCCCCCAACCTTTACGAGGTATATAAATTCCAACATCGTCTATTTTGGGTATCTCTGCTCCACAATATTGTTCTAAAAGTCGTAGAGTATAAGCTTGTTTCATGTTTATTACTAAAGTTCTGTCTGCATGTTTGGCAGCTGCAATGAAAGATTTCATTCTATCTGTATCTCTTATAGGGAAGTTAACGATAACTAATCCTTTGACATTGGAAACAAGAGAATAAAGTTTCTTTTCAAGATCTAGTTCCCCAAAAGTAGTTCTATCACCAACTCTTGTTCCTTCGCTTAGCATAACCACTGGATCAAATTCCGCAGCTTTCTCTACAAATATTTTACTTTTATTAGCTTGTCTACCATGAAAACGG
>JAEOTK010000244.1 GCA_016839875.1 Candidatus Heimdallarchaeota archaeon | reverse complement strand
GAACCAAAAATAACGTCCCATCTATCCGCCATAAGTATTTTAGCATGCAAAACATTGTCATAGAGAATTGTTGCATTTTTGGTTTGCAAAAATTTGATAGCATCTTTATGCCAATCTGAGGTTGGATTTCTAGTAATTACAATAACTTTTACTCCTCGATTAATTGCTTTTGTTAATTCCTCCTTTAGATGTCCGTATAAGTTAAACCAAGGTGAAACTATAATTAACTCAATTTCTGCTCCTTTAATTAACTCTCTTGTATCATTAAGAAGTTCTGTAGAATAGATTGTACGAAATTCAAAATAACGGTGATCTTCATCATGCATTCTTTAAAATTAATTCTGGGAAATATAAGCATTATTGAAGGAGTATAGAAACAAGATATTACTACATCAGTTGAATATTGAATTAAATCTTCACTTCTTCTGATTTCCTTTTTTGTGATTTTCTTTTTCTTCTGTCAACATTTTCTGATATTGTTGGAGAATAAACATCATAATTACTATTCCAGTTCCACTACCTAACGGTCCAAGGAATTCTGCTAATCCCGCTAAAGCTCCTATGATAAATCCTCCTAGTAAAGCTGTTGTTGGAATGTACTCATCCAAATATTCCTTCAAAGTTTCAATATTTTCTTTGGATCTAGAAGAGTTTGAATCAGAACTAATTAATTGCTTTACTAAAGTTTTCGAATCCAATCCAGCCGTTTTCATCCAATAGAATGAAAATATTCCACTAATTACAATCATTAAAAATAAATATACGATCGATATCCCTGGTCTTTCTATAACTTGTTCTGGTCCATAAGGTGGGGTAAATATAGAAATATACCACGCCTTAGGAGGAGTTGGAATAGGTATGCTGGTATCAAACCAAGATACAAATCTAAATCGCCTCGATAGGAAATTTGTAATCATATAAATACCAGCAAAAAGGGTGGAAGTTAGCAATACAGGGACATATGAAGTATAAAAGAGTCTTATTGAATACCTATCGGGTTTTTTCTCTTCTGTCTTTTTAATCGGAATTTCAATTCTTATAGATACTAAGAAAATTAACACTGCTATTACTACAACCATCATCATGAAACCAAAATAATCAGGTATTCCATATTTTCTGAAAATTGTAGGCATAACATCCCCTCTTCTTATTCCTTGAAAGAATGCAAGAAACGCTCCCCTGTACCAAGCTTGTCCGAATGAAAAATAATCCCAAGAAAGATTGAACATCTCATCAAAGATCCTAAAACAGACGGTTGCCAATACAAACAGACTAGTTCCAGTACCATATCCATATCCTTTTTGAATCAACTCATCCATTAAAACAATAATCAGTCCTGCTATTATCAGTTGAGAACCAATTAGGAATTTTGTAGAGAGATTTAGTTCACCATAAGCATCGAATATTATGAAGAATACTGCAAAAAGGATAGTTATAAGAATCGATAAAAGCTTTACAGCTCCGCTGTATAGCTTCTTTTCTTCTGAATTAGAATGATCGATTTTAATGATTTTTAATGCAACTAAGAGATGCATAATCAAAATAGCAATAACTATAGGCATTATACCTAATTCCACCAAGCTTCCTCTCTTAGATGCAGTTATTGCTCTAAAAACATACAAAGGAGTAGCTCCCCCCCTTCTTGGAATACCAAGAAGAGGTATGTTCAACATTGCTATGTAAAGTGCACCCATTCCAATAGTCCAAGCTAGTTTTTTGTTAAAAGATAGCTCTTTTTTTGGTTTTTTTACTTCCAATGTCAGTTTTTGGAAGGGTTTCAGCATCAAAAGGAACTTCGATGTCATTTTTCCACCGTAGTTTTTTTGTATCAATATAACATCTGTTTAAAACTAATAAGCTTTTTGTGATGCATTGAAAAAAGTTATATACTGGTTTTGAGTAAAAAAGAGTGAAAAGAAAATTTAGCTTGCTCACAGTCCTCTAATAGGATAAATAGAAATACTCGAAAAAGAAATATCTAATGAAAAACACAAGGAAGAAACATAATGAAAGCAGTTATCTTAGCTGGTGGAAAAGGAATTGATCTTTTTCCTTTAACTCAAACCAGACCAAAACCTATGATTACATTGTTAGGGAAACCCATACTCCAGTACTTAATTGAAGAATTAAAAGAGATTGGATTATTTGATATTCTAATTGTAACTGGCTATAAGGGAGAGCAGATTAGAAGCTATTTTAGGAAAGGTACTGATCTTGGTGTTTCAATTAAGTATGCAGATCAAGGAGAGGAGGAAGGAATTGAATCAGCGCTTCTAGCCTCAGAAGAATTTGTTAAGAATGAGTCAGAGTTCTTGTTATTGTTTGGAGATATAGTTCCAGAACGCGGTCTCATGCAACGTGCATTAAATGCTTTTGAGAACACCCAAGCAGATATGACAATGACCTTGACTCTTAAAGGAGATACTGGTGATTTTGGGATAGTTGAGATCGATTCAATGGGAATGGTGAAGAAAGCTGGTATTAAGAAAGCTGATTTAACTTCTAGAAGTAACTATGTAGATGCGGGTTGTTTTATTATCCGAACAGATATCTTTGAGGAGATAAGGACAGAGAAATCTCTTAGTTCTGCTATAAACAAAAGAATTGAAAAGGGTGACAAAGTTGCTGCTGCTATTTGGGAAAAGGAATGGATTGATATCGGAAAACCTTGGAACATAATTGAAGCTAATAGACTTTTATTATCAAAGGTTAATGAATCCAGAATCGCAAAAAATGTTGTTATCGGTCCCAATGTTGAGCTAAAGAATGTAGTCATTATTGAGGATAACACTGAAATTGGTTCTGGTACAGTTTTAAATGGACCATTATACATTGGTCCAAACACATACATTGGGAATAATGCTCTCATCAGAGATCACTGTTCTATAGATAAGGGATCAATTATTGGTTTTGGAAGTGAAATCAAGAATTCCGTCTTATTTAAAAATGCTAAAATCTACGGTCTTTGCTATATAGGAGATAGCGTAATTGGTCAAGATACTATTCTTTCCTCAGGCGTAGTGACTGTTAATACTGAAACTCCTTCCTCAGAAATTGAAATGAATATTAATGGAAAGAAGGTTAATACAGGATTCATGAAACTTGGGGCAATCATTGGAGATGGTTGTGAGGTTGGCGTTAATACAATGATCTTTCCAGGCAGGAAGATTGCTTCAAATAGTACTATTACACCGGGAACAACCATCAAGGAAGACAAGGAATAGAATCTACACAATAAGAGCTTCAAGAAAAGAAAAAAGAGAGTTAGACAAGTTTTGCATTGAAGTTTGATTATCAGTAATCATAGTCCGTTATCTCAAGCAGTGTAATTACTTGTAACAGCATTGTTCGAGCGTGAGCAGGACAGTTTGGATCCTGTGATATTTCATCGAGTATTTCAATGGCATTGTTTGCTTTAACAGCTAAACTCAACTCTGGGTCTAGATCTTTGATTATTTCTAGTGAGTTTGTAGCAGCTCGTCTTATATTACGAGGAACAGTTGTATCCTCACTTATTCTATCTAATAATTGAATTGCTTCGTTTACTTGTTCGAGGGTTTCATCGCTCATTTTTTTAACACCTCTACCAGAACTTGTGTCCAGTATCATCACTGCAAATGTGTTTTTTAATGCTTTCGGTTAGATAGAATAAAATTTACCATTCTATCTAATCTGTTCTTTCAACCAATTTAAGTACAACCGAATGCCTTCATGAACTTTTATCTTAGGTTGCCATCCTAATGATATTAGTTTTGAAATATCTACTAATGTATAAATCACATCCCCTTTCCAGCCTCTTTTTCCTCCGGTGAAAGAGTATTGAACTTTTTCATAACCTAAAGTGGATGTCAGCTCATCTGCTATTTCTTTTACAGAGATTATTTCCTCAGAACTCACATTATATATCTCATGACCACTTTTCATTTTTCTATAGACACAATGGAATGCATCAATTGTATCATCAATGTAGAGATAAGTTTTAGTTTGTTTTCCATCACCTAAAATTTCTAATTTAGACGCATCTTTTCTTAATTTATTGAAAAAATCAAACATTACTCCATGTGTAGCACGAGGACCATAGATATTTCCCAACCTTAAGGATGCAATGTTAAGATCATACAATGAAGAATAACTAGAACAGTACATTTCTGAAGCAGCTTTTGCAGCACCATAATTACTTATAGGATTCAAGAAATGAGTTTCAGGTGTTGGATGAATTTCTGGTTCTCCATAAACTGTTCCTACAGAGCTTGCAAAAATCATCTCCGATACTTCTCTATTTCTCATAAATTCCAATAAATTGAAAGTACCATTGACATTTATTTCAAAATCTCGACGAGGATCATTAACACTTACTTTAACATCTGGTTGTGCTGCTAAATGAAAAATAGTGTCAAATTCAGTGGATAGAGAATTTAATTTCTCATATTCCCGAATGTCATACTTAAAAAATTGAGCAGATTTGTTATCTAGATGTGTTTGAAGATAATCTAGATTTGTATTTGCAGAAAGATCATCAACTACAACTACAAAATGACCTGCTTTTATCAGAGAATCCACTAAATGAGAACCTATAAAGCCACATCCTCCAGTAACAAGAATGTTCTTTGACATAGTTGAAACCCTTTCTAACTTATTCGATAACTTTAGCAAAATTCTCCAGTTCAGTAAGAAATATCTCTATTTCTTCCATTGTATTATAAATATAAAGAGATGCTCTTACTACACCTTCTCCTTGCTTTGGACTTATTCCAATCTGATATTGGAAGGGATGAACACACATATTTCCTCCTCTCATTAGAATTTTATATTGAGGAAGCATTTCGTTGAAATATTCAGCTACATCATTGTGATTAACTGAATCTGATTTAGGTCTAAATGAAGCAAGCGCTGTTCTTTGCTTGTAATCGAGTGGTCCTAAAACTTCAAATTTTTCTAGTTCCAAAATTCCTTCAAGAAGTTTTCTTGAGAATTTTTGTTCAAGATTATGAACATTATCCATCCCGATTTTCTCTAAATAGTCAACAGCAGCTCCTGCGCCTAGTATACCACCATAATTTTGTAGGCCTGCTTCGAATTTCTGAGGAGGAGGTAAGTATTTTGGTATAACTTCTTTGTCTTGATAAACTACATCTTCTATTACATCACCACCAACTAGGAACATGTCTAATTCTTCTAGTAAGTCATATTTTCCATAAAGAACACCTATTCCTGTTGGACCACAAGCTTTGTGAACACTCAGAACGCTGAAGTCTACATCTATTGCTCTGACATCTAATTTCTGATGTGGAGCGAATTGTGCTTCATCAGAGACAACAAGTGCATCATGCTCATGAGCAATTTTTACGACCTCTTCTAGAGGTGCTATTGTTCCTGTAAGGTTAGATGCATGAACAAAAGAAACTATTTTCGTGTTATCATCTATTTTTTCTTCAAAATCTGCAGTATCAAAAGTTCCATCTTCTTTTGCTTCAACAAGCCTTAACTCGCTCCCTGTTTCCTTACATCTTTTGTAAAATGGTAACATTCCACTATGGTGTTCCAAAGTTGTAGTTACCACATTTTCCTCTTTTTTCAGAGGGATTGTTGCTGCAATAATATTCAATCCTTCAGTGGCATTTCTTGTCCATACGATTTCATTTGGACTTTCAGCATTGATAAAGGAAGTAACTTTATGTCTTGCTTCTTCTGTTAGTAAGCTTGTCTCAGCACCTAAACAATGAGTGGATCTACCTGCTCCACCACAAGCTCCTAAATATTTGTAATAGTATTCCATTGCTTCCCAAACCTGAACTGGCTTGAGGGACATACATGCAGAATCAAAATATATCAAACTTTTACCTTCATAAAGTTGGCTTAAAACAGGAAAATCTTTTCTAATTCGAGACCATATAACCATTTTTCACACCTTAGTCCTCAAGTAATTTCCACGCAAAACCTTTTGGTGTCCATTCTCTTTCAAGTACACCTTGATCAACCAATTCTTTTCCAGCTAATATTACATCCCCGCCAGATGAACAACCCACACATAAGTCAGGAAATAAGTCAGTCATGGCAAGTATTTCTTTTGTTGTTGCTGGATTCTGCTTTTTTAGGATAGCTAGGATACAGTCGATATTGCGTTTTCTAAAGTCACTCATACTATCAAGTATTCAGTTTTTATTGGTAATTTAAATTATTCTACTGATACTCTAGTTTCCAATTGTCAAGTAGTAAAGAAATCTGAGAGAGACTTTTGTCCTTTCATCTTTAAAGGGGTTGAAGAAAAAGAGAGGAGATGACCTATCATTTTGTTCAGGTTGGTTACATAATAGCTATTGTTCACTTTGGTAACAATTAGTTTTCCTTTTACACCAATTATTTCTCCAGTGATTTGTTTGGTTTTATCTATATCGTTTAGTATTGGATTTACCTCTAAATCTGAAAGATTCCCATAATAAGATGATAATACTGTTTCTTTATACAACATTTCAGATTCACGAGATTCATATGACAAAGTATTCGTAAACTCAATAACTTTCTTTATCATCTCTTGAAATGCTGGAATGGATTTTGTATACTCGTAGTTGATTTTTTTTGCTTTCTGGGTTTTTCTGATTGTTTGTGGGATTTGTAAAGCGGATGTGATTTCCTTTTCAATAAGTCTAGCTTCAAAACCATTTTTTGCTCTAAAAATCTCTACTGCAAAATCCGCTCCTTGATTAATCCACCGTTTTAATGGATTAAAAGACACTCCTACTTTTACATCATTAGCTATTAAAGCAAGATATACGGAGCAAGGATATGTCTTACAGTATTCATATGCATCAGGATTCTCAGCACAATTTCCAAATGGTTTGGTGGCATCACAAAATAAGAAGCATTTTTCGAAATCACTCTGTTCGCAATTATAACATCTTGTGTACTGTTCAGCTGTAACTTTAGAGCATAGATGATATTCTTGTTTACTGATTGAATGACCTATACACACTTTGTCTTCTAAGACCTTAACATTGAAAAAATCACCATATTGAAGAGCTTTTTTATGTACTTCATCTGGATTTTCATCTAAATTTCTTAAAAAAAGGAATACATAAGGAGGGGTACTAGGATCCCACTTAACTGCAATTAGATGTTCCTTCAATATTATCTCCATGTGTAAATTAATCTGAAAGAAGAACTATATGTTCTTCTCCTTTTGATAGTTTCTTGTTGCTTTGATCATATATTGAGTATATCTTTTCTTTGAGTTGAGATGAAATGATGCCTTTATCTGCTAAATCGTTGATTAGTCCTGCATCAACATTTTGAATCTCACTGTTTTTCTTTATACTCATCAATCCTAAATCTATAAATCGAAGTTTTCCGCCATTACAGAATTCTACTGGAGACACTACTTTAACCATTTCTCCAATGATTTCCTCATCTCTAGATATCTTACTGTGAATGGTCCAGCTACCTTCTTTAGAAATAACAATTGAAGTATCTCCTTGTTTGATTTCTATATTTAATCCATGATGAAATCCACGAGATGATCGGAAACTCCTTTTTATAACTAACTTCTCATCCACCCAATTCAATTGACCAAGTATTCTTTGTTGCGGTGGAGATGTTAAACGATATTCTTCTAGAGAAATAAGAGCATTTTCTGCAAATTCATTTTCTAGAATTAATGTTTTAAGTTCCGAAGCTAGTTTTTCTCCATCTATCTCTGATGAAATTTTTTCAGCAAATTTAGTTGTTAATTCTAGTTCAGGAGAATAAGACATAAACCAATGATACATAGGAATAGTAGGAAGTACAGTATTCCTGATAGCAGTTAATTGGTCTTTTGAATCTTTTACAAAAAGAACATGAGCTACTGTTTGTCCAGGTTGGAGTATTCCTGGACCATAAGATGATCCAGATATAAGTAAATCTAATTCTTCAGCTCTTTGCACTAATTGGTCGATATCTGCTTGAATTACTTCTTGTGAGGCTTTTGAAGCACTTGTTCGCATGATTAAACCATGATCTCTTGGACGAAGCTGCTTACCCAAACTGAATAGTTTATCTCTATCGTTCTTTGATAATTTTCTAGAGACTCTAACAAAATTCGCATCCCTTTCTAGTATCACAGCTTGACCAGGAAAATGGATTACTGTAGAACAAACTGGTAATTGATCCTCAAAGATATTCAGCTGTTTAATTTGCACAACAAGGTTTTGACCTTTATGGAAATACGAACCAAACAATATTGCATTAACATCTTCTCCAATATCTACTACAGAGAGATTTTTCTCATTGTTTACATGAACAACCTTCCCATTATAAACTGCATGCAGTTGAACTGGATGTTGAAGAATTATTGAATTTGGCAATTGCTTAAGGAGAAGTCCTGTAATTGAGGAAACATATTCTTCATCTCCTTCTAAAGAGATACCATAACCACTCAAAATATCTTGAATCTCTATATCATATGAATCCATTTTTTCTTCTATCTTAAATACTCTAGATTGTTCTGGTAAAGGTTGAACAATATTATAATTCAGATTGTCTAAAATTAATTTAATAATTGGTACGTCATATATACTTCTTACACGAAAAGTTGGAGAGACCATTACATAAACACCTTAAAGCAAATAGAACGGATATGAATAAAAAGTTAATGAAATTAAAGCATATTTTGTAAAAAACCAACATAAGCATATGGAGCCAGGACGGGGATTTGAACCCCGGTGGCATATGCCAGTGATTTTCGAGACCACCACCTTACCGCTTGGTTATCCTGGCGCAAAATATATTCTAATGGAGAAATGAAAGAATAAAAATTCTTCGTTATAAAAAGTCGAAGAAACTAAAGTCTGATGAATTTTCTGCTTCCACAACTGGAACAAGCTTTTGCAGCACAATCTGCGCAGAAGAACTTTCCACATTTTGAGCATTTGGAAGTTGCATGTTTGTCACAACCCAAGCATTTCTTCAGTGCTAGTCTGTGACGTAATTTGTTTCCAAAATAAACAAGTGCTATTGCTCCTCCCACACCTGCAATTACTTCAAAAGCTATCAGAAAACCTTTTCCGACTGACCCCATCTCAGGAGTAGAATCGATGTGAATATTGATAACTGTTGTATTGAAATATTCAAAGCGACTTAATGAACCATTCTCTTGTGTAACACTCCAAGCGATATAGAGTTTAGGTTCTCTAAGTTTCATTCCTAATAATTCATTTATGAAGTATTCATTGTAGAGATTTGGATTTATAGTTATTCTAAATGGTCCATCATCGCTATAGCTAATTGAAAACACCCCATCTATAAAACGAACAAATGTTATATCCACAACATCATTGGATTCAACGCCATGAATAGCATCGTAAGCAATTGCGTTTAACTGTGCATTTGTTATTAAGAAAGAAATAACACATAAAATGGCTAAATAGCGTGATACAGTTTTCATCTTGTTGAATGAATTATGTAAACTTAAAAGAATTTCGAAAAATGATAAAAGATTTTCACTTGAATCTAATCAATGTTCTACTTTTGCATGCTGGACAACCATTTGAATAACAAGTATCACAATATAATGCTCCACACTTCTTACAAGATCCAATAGCTACTTTTTTACAAACAGCACACTTCTTTCCAAAAACTCTAGGATAGAAACGGTAAACTCCATACCCAAGTAAACCAGCTCCAGCAATAGATACAAGTGCAATAACTATTCTTATGAAGATGTACCCAAAAGATCCTGGAGGGGGACCATTTGTAGGTACGTCTGTTATATGATATCCATTAATCTCATATACTTTCAGACCAGTGAAATATAGTGTTAATCCAGCTAAATGACCATAGTCGGGGTCTCCTGGTAAATATCCTTGATCAGGCGTTACTGTGACGTCTTTTGTTTGACCAAGCATCATCCCAATAAGAGCATGATAGAGACCCTCAGGTTGAGTATAACCTAGAAGAACTTGTTTTCTCACCGGATCTTCTTCAGTGAAAACGTCAACTGTTGATAAATTTGCAACTAGTGTGTAACCATAGGCCAAAACATCTTGATCTTTAACTACAGGAAGAGCAGCATAGCTTTCTATGATAGGGATTCCTACCAATGTTGTTACTATTGGAAGTATAATAAATAAAGAAACAAGATTACGCTTCATTATCTGAAATGAAATGGAAGTAAATAAAAATATATCGAAAAAAGAAAATTTGTTTAGTAGTTATCAGAATAAATATGAAATACCGACATGTTTAAAAAAAATTGCAGAAAGAAAAGAAACGGAAAAAAAATCATGGGGCAGTAGTTTAGCTCGGCCGATGATCGTGGACTGTCAATCACGTAACAGTCTGTTGCGAGTGCTGAACTCCATGGACCCGGGTTCAAATCCCGGCTGCCTCGCCATTTCTTATTTTAACAATATTGAATTTACCTATAAAATAACATAATTGAAAGAGAGTTTAATGAATATAATTAGTATATTCTAGTCTGAACCAATTGCTAATCGCTTCTGTTCAACAGCTTTCATTAGTTCTATTGAAAAAGTTCGAAATGCTTCTTCTACCTTTTCACCTGTTTTTGCTGAAGTTATGAAGAAGGAATCTTCTAAAATGCCCAACTCTCTAATTTGTTCTTGTATACTCTCATCAGCAACAGCTATTTGTTCTTTGAGATCAGCTTTATTTCCAATTAAGAAATAGATGACATCTTCTTCTACACCGTCTAGACCTTTCTTCCATTCCTTTATTGACGTTAAAGTGTTATTTCTAGTTAAGTCAAAAACAAGAAAACACCCTCTAGCTCCTCGATAAAATTTCTCTCGGACAGAAGCAAACCTTTCTTGTCCTCCTATATCGCTGATTAAGAACAGAACCTCATCTTTGTCAACAAAAAGCTGTTTGCTAAGAATATCTACTCCAATTGTCATTAAATAAGAAGCTTGGAATCTATTATGAACAAAACGTGTTATTAGTGAACTTTTTCCTACTCCAGGATCACCTAAGAGAACTATCTTGAAGATATACTTCTTACCTTGGACCTCTTCCTCTGACATTTTTACCCCTTTAGACCATTCTTTCATTATTTATTATTAATTTTGTGCTTGTCTTTTCCTATTTTTTGCTAATTCTTGAATTTTTTAACTAATTCCTTGGCAACTTCTTCATCCAGATCTGATTGTGGAGGTAATTTTATCAAACCATCATCTGGAAATCTTGGTATGAGGTGAAAATGCACATGTTTTATCACTTGTCCAGCATCTTCACCATTACTTTGCAGTATATTTATCCCAGTTGCTCCAGTTACGTTTTTAATTCTCGAAGCAATTTCAGGTAATTTGCTCAAGAACATCATATCCTTCTCGGGAATATCATGGATTGTTACATAGTGTTTTTTTGGTATTAGAAGGCAATGACCTTTAGACACAGGAAAGATATCTAGAAAAACAAATATCTCATCATCTTCATATAAAGCATAGCTTGGAATCTCCCCATTGATTATCTTACAAAAAAGGCATTCATCACTCATTTTCTTTCTCATCCTCTTCTTTTCCTAAATGTTTACTCTGCATGTTTTTCAGTTTTTTGCAGAAATGTCAAGAAAAATCAAGACCTTTATCTTGTTTAACTATGTACGCTTTTCCTCCTTCCTTATTGATGGCTTTCATAACTTCTGTTTCTTTTCCAGGAGAATAAGCGAGAAAAGAACCACCATTCCCTGTTCCTAATAGTTTACAACCCTTAGCTCCCGCATTTCTTGCACAATCTACTAGATTCTGCATTTTTTTCGTTACATTTTCGAAATATGTACTTTGAAAATGGTGATGTCTATTAATTAGTTCTGCAACCTTTTCTGTGATTTCTTTTCCAGATTTTAGCAATTGATAACCTTCTCTTACTATGTCTCTAATACCTAAAACACCTATCAATCGTTGGATGTTAGAAGATTTTTTTTCTCGATAAAATTGCATTACTTTCTCTATTGGGTAATCTCGTAAGTTGAAATCATTGTCAAAAATCTGCATCTCTTTGATTCCCAATTGGATCTCCTGTTTTCTTTTCGCTAGAGCTTCGACAGTATTTCTTTTCTTTTCAAGAGTATCGCCTATCACTAAGCTTTCTAGCTCAATATTGATTTTTTCATGATGATATGGTTCTCTACATTCTAGATATAGCACATCACCAATTACACTAGCATAATGATCCATCATTCCTCCAGATTCACCCAGATTAACAACTTCAGCAAGATATGCTCTTTGTGCAATTTCAGATTTATTGGAACCGAAGTTTGCTGCTTTATCAAAAAAAGCTACTAGCGCTGAAGCGAAAGCTGAAGAGGAGGAGAGGCCTTTTCCAATTAGTAAATCTGATTTAACTTCTATTTCTGCTCCAAATGAAGCAGGCAGATATTCTTGATATAGATTAAATGAGGATGCAACATAATCTCTTTCATTAGTTATTTTCTGTTTTTCATTGCTAAATTCAATTATCTTATCTATATCACGAAGATTGAACAATAATTTCCCATTATCAGTAATTTTACCATTAACCACAATTCTCTGGTTTAAAGCCAAAGTGATTACTTCAAGACTCATATAGTCGACATCTTCACCAAAGAGACATATTCTACCTGGAGCTGATACAGTAATCTTCAGCATATTATTCATTCCGTTTATTCTGATAACTAATTACATCTTTCTTTAGTTTCTCAAAATCAAAGGTTTTATACTCTCCGTCTTGAAATACTATTTTTCCATCTATCATTGTTAAACTTACATCTTTTCCTGATGCAGAATAAACCAAATGTGAAGCTGGGTCGTATATTGGTATGGAATTAACATTATTTACATCTACTAAGATTAGATCTGCTTTCTTTCCTGCTTCTATTGAACCAATTTCCTTTTGCCAATTTAATGCAGTTGCGCCTTCAATTGTTGCCATTCTAAGTATTTTTTTTGCGGGTAAAGCTCTCTCATTCAGATGTTTGACTTTCTGGAGGAATGTTGTTAATCGCATATCTGTAAACATATCAAAATTGTTGTTACATGGAGGTCCATCAGTTCCAATACCTACCATTACACCAAGTTCATGATATTTTAACACATCACAGATTCCTGAAGCAAGCTTGCAATTACTACTGGGGTTGTGAGTTATTCTTGTGTTTGTTTTTTTGATTAACTGATATTCTCCTTCGTCTAACCATATTCCATGTGCAAGAATTGTTTCAGATCCAAGAGCACCAATGTCTCTCAAGGCTCTGATGTAAGATTGACCATACATCTTCTTTACTTCTTCGCACTCTTCTTGTGATTCTGAGGCATGAGTGTGTATCATTAAATCGGGGTATTTCTTTTGGGTATCAATTATTAATTTCATCAGCTCTTTTGAACATGAAAGAAGAAATCGAGCGTTTAATGAATATTTGATTCTTTGATTATCATACCCATGATATTTCTCTATTTGCTTTTCAACTGATTCAATGATTGTTTCTTTATCTTCTTTAATTATTTCAGGAAAAGTATTGTTCACATCCATTAACATTTTGCCAATTCTTGTTCTAATTCCAATATCAATAGCTGCTTGAATTCCTTTTTCTGAATTGTGCGTAGTTAGCATATCATTGGCTGTAGTGGTACCTGTTCTTATCATCTCTGCAAAACCTAGAAGAGAAGAAGTATAGACCTCATCAGCAGTAAATCGAGCTTCTCCTGGAAGTACAACTGTTTTCAACCAATCCAGAAGTGCCAAGTCGTCTGCTTTTCCCCTTAACAAAGATTGAACACTATGACTATGAGTATTGACCAAACCCGGCATTAAAATCTTATTTTTGCTATCTATAATTTGTGAAGCTGAATAATTCTGCTCTATTTCTTTCTTGTTTCCAACTGCAATGATTTTGCTGTCAGAAATATAAACAGCAGCATCCTTTATAACTTGATCACGCTCATTACAGCTTACTAAATAATCAGCTTTTATAATTACATCTTTCAACTTTACCATTGCCATTATTGGGAATACCTTAATAAAGTCTATTTTTTAGTATTTCTAGCGAGAAGATGAACATTGTCAGAGGGCTTACTCGTTGAACTTACAGATGAAATAACAAAGTGTGAATCATGTCATCTAAAGGAAAATAGAACTCAAGTTGTTCCAGGTATTTATGGTCCCCCTGATAGTATTTGCTTTGTTGGAGAAGCCCCTGGTTACTATGAAGATCAGCAAGGAATACCTTTTGTTGGAAAATCAGGAAAATTGCTGGATAAAATGCTTGAAGGGATTGGATTAACAAGATCAGATGTTAGTATTTTGAATGTTATTAAATGCCGACCTACTACTGATGAGGGAGGAAATAGAACCCCAACTGAATCAGAACTTCGATTTTGTGGTGAAGAATGGCTTTTCAAGCAACTAGAACTTCTATCTCCTAGACTAATCATAACTTTGGGAGGTATTGCGCTTAAGTTCTTTATACCTAAAGCAAAGGTTACACAATACGTAGGACAACTTTATGATACAGATATCGAAACTAAAATGTTTGTTACATTTCATCCTGCATATATTTTGAGAAATTATAATCTAATGGAAAATTACAGTGAACATTTTGAAAGAATAAAGAATATTCTAAATTTAGATACCAAAGGGGAGAGGAAAGAAACACCAAGTCAAGAAAAAAAGATAAACATCAAAAGTAAACAAAAATCACTCTCAGACTTTTTCTAGATTTGATTTTGTCCTTCAATTCGTTTTCAAGATTATTGAAGGAAAACAGTTATATTACAAAGTGAAAGCCTAGAATTAAATGAAGGAAAAACCCAAGCTTTTTGGAACTGCTGGAATAAGAGGATCATTTGGTCTGAAAGTAACAGCAGACCTCGTTTTTCAAGTAAGTCAAGCTGTAGCTCAAATCTATCCTTCTGAAGGTATAGTAGTTGGTCATGATGCAAGAACCTCATCTGAAGCTCTTGGTCAATGTGCAACAGCAGCTGTTTCTTTATCTGGATGTAAAGCTTTCAAAGTTGGATTGTGTGCCTTTCCAGTCATTGCTAATTTAACATTAGACGAAAAGCATACAGTAGCCATTTATATTACAGCATCTCATAATCCCCCTACAGATAATGGGATCAAAGTACTAAGAAATGGAAGAGAATTTACTGAAGGAGAACAAGATGAGATTGAGAGTATTATCAGAGAAAGAAGTAAGCAAAACCTTTCAATTCATCATGCAAAGTGGAACGAGATTGTACATCAAGATGTAATAGAAAATGCTAATGAAAGATACAGCAATAGAATAAAAAGCGAGTTGCAACTTGAAGGGAAGGGAAAAAAGATCATCTTAGACTGTGCAAATGGACCAATGTCTATTCTTGCTCCTAATCTTCTTAGTAATTTAGGATTTTCTGTAACCTCAATTAATTCCACGGTTGATGGTCATTTTCCTGGAAGATTAGCTGAACCCAGTCCAAAAAACCTAAGCGTTCTCATGAATCTCTGTAAAAAAGAAAATACTATTGGTTTTGCTTTTGATGGAGATGGGGATAGATTGGCTATTATAGATGAAAACGGTAATTTCATGGAACTATCCAGGACTAATGCTTTTCTTGCATGTTTAGTAATTGAAAAACAAGGTCCAGGAAAGATAGTACTTAGTATTGACTCATCAACTAGTATTGATATGACTGTTGAAAAGCTCGGAGCAGAAGTAATCAGAACAAAGCTAGGGGAATTACATACAAAAAGCAAAGAGCTTATGGATGATGGAGAAAAAATCACTTTTGCTGCAGAACCTTGGAAACCAATCTTTCCAGATTGGGGTTTTTGGATTGATGGATTATATGCTTTGCTGAATTTTTTGAAAGTGATTATTTCTCGAAAAACAACTGTATCTGAACTGATGAAAGATATTCCAGTACATATTGCTGAAAGAAAAGCATATGTTATAGAAGAAGCAAAAGCGCTAGAGATATTTGAGAAATGCAAAGTAAAATTAAAAGAATCAGTAACTAGTGAAAGAAAGAAAGAACTTACAATCGATGGACTCAGATATGATTTTGAGGATGGAACTTGGATATTGATCAGAAAATCAGGAACAGAACCTAAAATTAGAATCTACTATGAATCTCCAACACAAGAGAGATTTGAATGGATAGAATCAATAGTTAAGAAAATGGAGAAAATAATTGAAGGAAAAGGAGATTAGAATGGTATCAGAAATAATGAAAAGAGAACTTAGAATTATTAACGAAAGATTAAGAATGACAATTATTATCTTGCTTTTTTGGGTAGTGGTAACTACTCTAGATTTCTCAGGAGCAATAAGTTTGAGTACAGAAGGCAATAAATTCGTCACTTATGCAGTTATGGCTGCAACTTCTGTTATTTTTCTTATTCTAGGATTAGCAATTCAAATAGAACCTTTTGTGAAGGAAATGATAAAGAAGAGAAAGGAAATAGACTCTTTCTGGGAAATAAACGAGAAATTAAAACCAGATATTGATAAGAGAGCTAAAATTAGTGAGTTTATTCAATTATTTGCCATTCTATTAATGATGGTTTCATTGCTCTTCATCATAGTATAGAAAAATTAGCCGCTGTTACGTTTGAGTTCTTTCTCAAAATCAGATAGACTTGAAGGTAAACCATCTTCAGAGTTTACTTTTGAAAACTCGCGTATTGTTAAGCCCATTAACCGTTCACGTAACGATTCATCAGTTTTCATAAAAATGAATCTACCTTTTGGCATCTCTTTTGCCATTGCAGGATAAGATACCTGATCATGAACTTTATCCTGTGTTCCATTTACAACAAAAACCTCGTGTTCTATAGGAGAAAGATTCCCAAGAAGTTCAAAATTCTTGACTGCTTGAGCTGCTTTTTTCCACTTCCATGCTTCTGCATTATCAATGAATGCTTCTGCCCTTTGTCTTTGTACCTTCTCGTTCATTCCTCTTAATTGCACTCTTCTCAATATTGGTTTAATCATTTTTGCAACAAAGACAGGTAATAGAGGTGCAATAAATCTGAGAAACCATTTAGGAAACCATAGTGTATGCATTGGATCATGAGTTACTATTGTTGGAGCATCAATTGACTTATCAAGCAAACCTTTCAGCACTACAGCTCCACCCCAGCATGTACCGAATAAAACGAAGTCGTTATTCTCGATTCCCAAATACTTTATTACCTCACCAACATCTTTTGCTTTCTGTGTCATATTCATTTTTGCTTTTCTACGATTTAGTTTACTACTCTTCTTTTCCCTTGTCTCAACATAATAGAATTCAACTAAACCATGTATCACTTCGTATAAATCCTGATAAGCTTCTACAATTCCTCCCCAACCTGCTAGAAATACAACAGGTCTTTTCGAAATAGGATTTTTTGGTTTAGCATGTAGTACTCTTATTTCCCCATCATCTACTGGAACATATATACTCTTACTAGTATTATCCCAGAAATTAGGAATTTCTCGTTTAGTACTCTGTAACAGCTCATCTACTTTGTTTTCTAATTCCTTTGTAATAGCTAATTCTGGTGGAAAATTATTATCCGATATATTCTTTTTAGGCATTAAAAACTCCTCAAAACCTCCGAATATTAAAGTTTTCATATGTCCAGATAGTGAAATTTAGTTTCTTTTTTATTAAAAAACCATATAGTGAATAGATAATAACCTTCTGACAACATATAAACAAGTTTCCAGTCGAAAAAGAGGGGTTCTAATAGTAACAGAGGTTACTGAAAGTATTCACCACCTTATTAGAAGGGTAAAGAATTATCGAAACAACCTTTTTGTTTAGGTCACTTTCCTATGAAGGCACCTTACTGCAAGGTTAAAGGTTGCCAAATCAGTATACATATAAAATGAAAAGGGAGAACAAATCTGAGGAAATCTCAATGACAAAAGCGATAGTTGAAACAAATAAAGGAGTATTTACAATAGAATTTCTTGATGAGCATACACCTAACACTGTAAAGAACTTTGTTAGTCTAGCTAAATCAGATTATTATAATGGTGTCACTTTTCACAGGGTTATACCAGAATTTGTTGTTCAAGGAGGAGATCCAACAGGATCTGGAAGCGGAGGACCTGGATACCAAATTGCAGATGAGGTTGACAATCCTGTTCAGCAACATTCTCTTGGAGCATTAAGTATGGCAAATGCAGGTCCAAATACAAATGGTTCACAATTCTTCATAGTTCTAAACCCAAATAATTGTAAGCATCTAAATGGAAAACACACAGTTTTTGGGAAAGTTGTTGATGGGATGAATGTGGTTAATACAATAACCCAAGGAGATCAAATGGTAAAAGTAACCGTTGAAGAAGAGTCTGATTTGATCCAAAATCATCAATTACAAAAATTGTAGAAATATAAAGAAAATTGATTAGAGAGAGCCTTTGAACAAAATCATTGCTCGGATTGCGCTATCTCTTCCTTTTTTGATTTCTTTCTTGATTTTTAGGGAGTTTTTTGTAGTTTTCATCATTTTTTTTCGCCAAGACATAGGTCTCTCCTATTTAAAAAAGAGTTGACCACAAGTAGTGAACACAACTTGTTACTATGAAAAAGAATAGATGGTGGCTCGAGAGGGTTTCGATCCCTCGACCTCAAGATTTCTCATCTGAGGTTTTCAGCTCATAAGTCTAGCCCTTTTTTCTTAGATTATGAGTCTTGCGCTCTTCCAGCTGAGCTACCGAGCCATTTCTAAAACTGAACATGTCATCTTGTTTTTAATTCTTTTGTTCTTTATTAGTAAAGGTTCGTTGAGAAATTGACAAATAAAAACAAACTTCTTATCTAAAACATATAAAAATAGAATAAAATAACGAAGATTATTATTGTTCTTCGTCTGTCTCAGCATCTGCTACAGATTCTTCATCTGACTCAGCATCTTCTGAAGGTTCTTCGTCTGTCTCAGCATCTTCTGAAGGTTCTTTGACCTTGGCTTTTCTTGTTGCGAACTTTCCTGTTTTCAGAAGTTCTTTTACAAGATCTTCGCCTTTACCTACCTTATAACTACAAGGAGTTGGGAATCTATCAGAAGCCCTTTTAAGAGCACTAATTGCAATATTATAATATCTTGCATATGTTCTTACTGTTACTAATTCTTGTCCTTCTCTAACTCTTGCAGCTCGATCGGTTGGTTTACCAAAAGATCTTCGCATCCCATCTTGAATTCTATCTGCACCTGCTACTGCCATCATTTTATTTTCTCGCAGAATATGATGTGGGTGAATTCTTATTGTCATGTGGTATTCATCTACACCAGTATTTCTTTGTAGATATCTATTTACCGCAATTCTTGCAGCTTCTAAAGCTGTATGTCTGATTTGACACCTCTCTTTTGAAACTAGATGAATTTCTACTGGAAAAACTCCTTTTCTATTTCCAGTATCAAATGCTCTGATTCTTGAATCTGGTACCCCTCTAACATATTTACCCACACGGGTATTTGCTCGTCCTCTTTGATATCGATAACATCTAGCTGGTCTTTTACCCATTTTATACACCCATTTATCTTATCTAGCTGATAGAGCGATTCTTTCTATTTCTTGCTTCTTTTTAACAGCAGAACTAGATGATTCATTTCTAGCAGCGAGTACTAGTTCCTCAGCTACTACTTCTTCAGCACTCTTGATGTTGTTGAAACTTTTTTGATAGATAGCTGAGGCGAGAAATCTTAGTGCTAAATCAACTCTTCGAGATGGAGAAACATCAACAGATATGTGTTGTGCAACACCACCATAAGTGAGACGTGTTGTTTCCTCTCTTGGTGCTACATTACAAATTGCATCAGTTAGCACTTGAACTGGATTTTGCCCTGTTCTTTCATATATTATTACAAATGCAACTCTTACAATATTGATAGTTTTCTGCTTTTTACCAGCATTTTTTCCTTTTCTCATAAGTTTGTTGGCAAATCTTTCAACAATATTCATTTCAGCTTTTTTGAATCTCTGATCTTGATTCCTTCCACCTGAATGAGGAAAATATACTGGTCGTAATGATATGTATCTTTGTAAACCTAGATCATTTACATTGACTTCATTGAAGTCCCATTTACCAAAGAGTTTGATATCCTCGCTCATTTGAGTATCCTCTTTCAACTAAATTAGCAGAACTATATTACGTTTAAAAATCTAATGTTGAGCGACAGAATATATTGAAGAAGTTATAAAGAAAAAAAAAGGAGAAAATTCTCCTGAATTATAGATTGAGTTTTTTTATTATCCAAGGAACTAGTAGAAACAATATCGGTCCTAATAGTGCATAGATTACAAGATCTAGCACCATTTTCAAGGTTGTTGCTGGTTCTGGATCAAAGAACATACCATAAAGAAAGACACCTGCAAGAACAACTACAGCAAATAAAACTCTTAATATGCCTTTCCACCATTTATCCATCTCATTACTGAAACCAATAATCTTTCCTTCTATTGCATAAGATATTGAAGCTGTAGTAAAGACAACAATGTACCTTAGATTGTCTACCATGGTTTCTAATTCTAGAGCAGGGAATAGATTTAGTAACACTATAGGAGTTGCAAATACAATACCAGTTATAATGCTCAAAATAACCTTAGTTGCTGTTGATTTATCCTCAAAATAGTTTTCAATGGGTTTGAGTACCACTAAGAAGATTGCTAAGATAATTAAACCAAGACCTAATCCCATTAAAACATCTGTAAACCAATGTACAACAAGATAGATTCTCGAAAAGGCAATTGCTAACGGTAGTATAATTGAAAATATTAGCATGCCCCATTTAACTACAAAATATCCAAGAGTACCCCAAAATACTGTGCTCATTTGTGTATGACCACTTGGTAGACCATAACTTGTTTCATCTATCGTATGACCAAAAGTATCATCTGGTCTTGGCAATTTGAAGGCAGTTTTTGCAGAAGCGTTAACGACTGTTGTTGAAACCAATGCTACTACTGCTCTGTATGCTATTTTTTTATCCCAGACATAGTATAAAATAACTAGAATGGCTATGTATATTATAGCTTCTCCCAGATATGTAATTATACCCATTATTGTGTTTCCGGTACCTGAACTGTTATTTAGAAAGAAATCAGAAATCATGTAATCTAAAGAGCCAACACCTCTTCCATATACATATACAAGTATCATAGCTGCTACAATAAGAGCAATACCTAGGATTGACATTATGATAGCTATTAAATTTCGCTTTTTCATAATAGCTTACTAGAATTTTCTACATGTTCAAAAAGCTTTTTATCCAACTAGGAGCAACGTATTTTTTCTGTATTATCCACGTAATTCTATTATTCAATTATTCTAGGTATCAAGTTCTTTAAGGGTATTAATAACTAATCGTTCAAACCGCCACTCGATAAACTACTCTTTCATTATAACCAGTAACAATCTTGAAATATCCACTTAATATTTTATCTAATTCATAATCTCCAGTATCGACCAAAATCGGTTCCCCATTTAGGGAATTAAGTTTCTGTTTTGTAGCAACAACAATAATATTCTCCTTACCAATCTTTCTAATTACATCTGGGCTTAATTGTTGATTACCTCTACCAAATAAGAAACCCTGTCCCCCAATTGGAGTTACAATAATTTTAGTTTCTTTTCCTCTTATATATTCCAGAAGTTTTTTCTCATTTAGATCCATCTCAATTAGTTTCTTGTTATATATGAGATCCACACCAAGAAGAGTGTAATCTAGTTTCAATTTCTCCATTATTGATCTAGTAGTTGTCCCTGGTCCAATAATATAGAAACAATCACCATCCATCTCATCAATAATTTCCTGAGCTATTGCTTCTTGTGAATATTGTTCAGAAGGAAGACTTCCAGCTTTTATCCCTTGAGTATGGTGTCTCTCAAAAGGAATCCTCAGGTACCCATAAAGCTTTGCAGATACGAAACCATCTCTGAAAGCTTCCTCATCAACATCCATAACTTCTGTTTCTTTGAGCTCTTCTACTTTACCTTGTAGATATAATGCTGCTAAATCCCCAGCTCTTATTGGATTACAAGCATAAACAGCAGAGTGCATTTTAACTCCGGTCGGTATTCCGAGAACAACTACTTTGTCTCCTATAGCTTCAAAGATGTCTCTCGCCGTCCCATCTCCCCCAGCAAAAAGTAGAAGGT
This sequence comes from Candidatus Heimdallarchaeota archaeon, assembly GCA_016839875.1. The sequence continues at coordinate 5,182 of JAEOTK010000244.1, read as the reverse complement.
CTACTCCTAATTTGCACATATCTCTGGATGCTCTTTGAGTATCAGAAGCTGTTGTTTTTCCTTTAGATATAGTACCGATGACTTTAGGATTGAACCCACATTCTTTAGCTACATCTTCCCCCATTTCACCAGGATAGGTAATTATCTCAATCTTATCTTTGAGTGAAATAAGTCTTCCCAATGCTTTTGCAGTACGTTCAGGAGATATTGGCTCAGCTCCTAAGCTTTTTGCTTTTGCCAAAATAGCGTTACCATCAGTTCCTTTGAGTCCTACCTTACCCCCCATTCCTGCAATAGGGTTTACAAGTAATCCGAGTTTTCTCATGGTAAATCATCTTTGTGCAATTTCACTTCATATTTTTTCTTAAATGAGCTCTCCAAGTAATGGCCCATTTCTCAGGATCATCTAGAGAATCGTAATTTATCTTATGAACAACACTTCTGTGAGGTGCATTCTTTATAAAATCAGGATTTTCATATGCTTCATCTACAACTTTCTTTAATCCAGCTATGTATTCATCTAGTTCAGCTTTCGAGTAAGATTCTGTTGGTTCAAGAGTAAAAGGTTGAGGAACAATGAAAGGATGGTGACTAGACCACATATGAAATCCAAAATCGACCATGCGACAGGTTACATCCTCAGTAGTCACACCAGTATCTTGGTATAGCTTCTCCCAGCTAAAACGAACTTGTTCAATTCGATGTCTTCCTTTTGCATAAGGTGCACTTGCACCTTGAATTTCTAGTACTTTCTTTAGTAAATAGTTATTATTGAGAACTGCTATTTCTGCTACTTCTTTTAATCCTTCACTACCTAAGCTCATAATCCATGAATATGCTTTTAGAATTGCTGGGATTACACCATAAAAAGATCTGACTTTACCAATGCTATGAGAGAGGTCATATTTGAAATAATATTTCTCCCCATCAAATTCCACTAAGGGAACAGGCAGAAATTGTATTAATTCTTTAGTCACACCTAGAGCACCTGCTCCAGGACCACCACACCCATGTGGTGATGAAAACGTTTTATGAAGGTTAAAGAAACAAAGATCGAAATCTGCTTCTTTTGCTCTAGTTATTCCTAAAATTCCATTTGCATTAGCTTGGTCATAGCCACAAAGACCTCCAGCCTTATGCACAATTTCCGTGAATTCTTTTATTTTAGGATTAAAAATTCCTGTATCTTCTGGGTTAGTAATTAATAATCCAGCTGTTCTATCAGAAACAGCTTCTTCCAAAGCTTCAACAGCTGGTAATCCATCTTCATTTGGATATATATTGATAATTTTATATCCTTTTACAGTCGGTGCAGCGGCATCTGATGGATGTGAAAACATTGTTGAAATAATTTCATCACGTTTCTCTGATTCCCCTCTAGATTCATGATATGCTTGAATTATAGAAGCCATTGCAAGTATTGCTTGACTTCCACCACCTGGTTGGAAAGTAAACTTATCTAAACCCGAGATTTCTCGCAGAAAAAGATCTAGTTTATAGATTATTTCAAGTACTCCTTGAACTGTACTTTCGTCTTGTGATGGATGAAGTTCCGTGATCTTAGGAGAAGTAGCTAACACTTCATTGATTTTTGGACTATATTTCATAGTACATGTACCTTGACCTATATCTACATTCAAATCAGCACCAAGAGTTTGTTGGGATAAACGAAGATAGTGTTTGAGAACTTGCATTTGGGAGAGTTCTGGTAGAAGGGGAGGTTGTTTTCTTACCATATTTTCTGGTAATGTAGAGAAACCATCTCCCACAATTTCCTCAATTTCTTTTTCAATTTCAGGGAATAATATACCTCTCTCTCCTTTGCTACTCAATTCAAAAATGACAGGTTCATCCCATTTCGCTTGATGAAAATTCCTTACTTTAATTTTCCTTTTCATAGTTTATCCTCCATCTCCAAGTAATCACTCAAAGCTTGGGTAAGCTTATCAATATCATCTTTCGTATGAATTTCTGTCACGCAATAAACCGCACATTTTCCTAAATCAGGAAACTCAGAAGAAATATCTTTTCCACCAAAAATACCCTTTGCGAGTAAAACTTCATTGATGTCCTTTACAGATTTACCAGTTTCACTGAAATCTACAACGAATTCTTTGAAATGAGCTGATTGTTTAAATGGAATTTTTATTCCTTTAATTTCTGACAATTTTTTCATAGCATATTGTGATTTCTGCAGAATCAGTTGACCCAGCTCCCTCATTCCTTCTGGTCCAGCTAAAGCTAGGTAAACTCCAGCAGTAATTCCCCACAATGCAGCAGCGGTACCTACAAATTCTTTACCTTCGATTCTGTCATGAAAGGATGTTCGATCATAAGTTACATCACCAAATCCATGTTCTCCCTCTACTATTGTGGTAGTAATACCAAAAAGTCTTGATGGATACTCCATTACAAATCGTTCTTCATCTCTTGTAGCAATAAATCCTGCAAGCCCCCCACCAAATTGCATATGCATACCTAATGCTTGAATATCTCCACAAACGATATCTGCACCATAGTTACTTGGCGGGGTTAGTACACCCAGAGAAATAGGATCTGTACCTACAATACTTATTGCACCTTTTTCATGTGCAATATCTGAAATAACTTTTCCCTGATCTTCAATACAACCAATAAATGAAGGATTTTCGAAATATATACCAGCAGTATCTGATGAAAGCTTACTCTTCAAATCTTCAATATCGATTTTTCCTGTATCTCTACTGAATTTAATTAATTGTATCTTAACAACTGGTTCGCAATAGTTCTTTATTATTAGTAGCCTATCAGGTGAGATGTTTTCTGAGATTAATACTTCTGATCGATTTGTAATCCTAGCCGCCATTCTCAAAGATGTGCTAGCTGCTTGCCCCCAATCATATGTCGGTACATTCACAACATCCATCTCTAGAAGTTCTCCCATCATACTGGCATATTCGAAAAGTGTTTGGAATCTCCCATGATCTTCATAGGGTTCTCCCGCATATGCTGTTAGGAATTCAGAGCGTTGATTAATTTCATCACATATTGCAGGAACATAATGATGCCAACTGTCCCCACCCAAAAAACTAAGATTTTCCTTACATGTTTGATTCTTCGATAAGATTTGTTCAACATGCTTCTTTAGTTCATATTCCGAGGGAAAAGGTTCAGGTAAATTCATTTCACCCTTAAACCTTAAATTCTCAGGTATGTCCTCATAGAGTTCATCAATATCCTTTGCACCAATTTCCTCTAACATCTTTGCTTTTATCTCAGGAACAGAGTTCGGTATGTAAGGATGAACTATTTTTTTCTTTTTATCCATTTGATTTGCCACCTACAAAACATGTTTCTTTTCTAAAAATATAATTAAGCTAGCCCTCCTCCATCTACAATTATAGAAGTACCAGTTACCCAACTTGAAAGATCGCTTGCAAGAAAAAGAACAGCATTAGCTATATCTTGAGGATTGCCTACACGATTGAGAGGTCGCTCCGCAGCTTCTTTCATAAAAGTTTCTTCATCAATACCTAGTTCTTTTGCTTCTCCTCTCAACAGTGGAGTATCAACATCTCCAGGGCATATACAATTAACACGAATTCCATGCTTACCATGATCAATTGCCATTGCACGTGTCATATTCACTACACCACCCTTTGCTGCACAGTAAGCAACTGCTTCAGGACCACCTTTGATTCCCCAACCAGATCCTGTATTTATTATACTTCCACCCCCACTTTTTATCATAATTGGAATTACATATTTCGAAAACAAATAAATTGATTTTAAATTAACATCTATAACTAAATCCCAATCTTCTTCATTTAAATCTAGAACGCTTTTACGTCTAATCACACCAGCGTTATTAAACAAAACATCAATTTTTCCGAATTCTTTGTAAAGTGTTTCTACAGTTTTTTTGCATTCGGCATCAGAAGTCACATCACAAGCGTAGAATTTAGCTTGTCCTCCTGATTTTTTTATTTGTTCTTCTGCTTCGATACCTTTCGTTTTATCAATATCTACTAATCCTATAATCGCACCCATTTCAGCAAGAAGTTTTGCTGTGGCCAAACCAATACCTGAGGCTGCGCCTGTAACAAGTGCAACTTTTCCATCTAATGAAACTAGATTCAAAATCTGTTTTTCTCTTTCACCCATAATTATTCAACTTCCGGAATTCCTTTCTTCTTACTATCCAGTTGATCATCAATCCTCTGGGGAATACAGTCCAGCTGTTTCTCCGCCATCAATTGCTATTGCCTGTCCTGTAATAAATGATGCTTCAGTTGATGCTAGAAACGCAAATAAGCTAGCAACTTCTTCTGGTTTAGCGTGACGTTTTAAAGGAATCTTTGAATTTACAAGTTCAAGCATTTCAGGTGTATATTCTGCTTTTTGCATCGGAGTAAGTACATATCCAGGACAAATAGCATTTACTCTTAACCATGGAGCAAATTCTAGAGCTAAAGTCTTGGCAAGGAGGATCACACCAGCTTTTGAGCTATTATAATCAGCATAGAGAGGATGACCTTCTAAACCATTTGTTGAACCCATAAATAATACAACTCCAGAAAGCTGTTTCTTCATTCTAGTTATTGCTTCCTTTGCACAAAGAAACATCCCATCTAGATTTACACGATGAACCTTTGACCATTGTTCATAATCAATTTCTAGAAATGGTTTTCGATAGCAAATTCCTGCATTAGAAATCAGAATGTCAATTCCGCCTAAGATATCATCGATATTTTTGAATGCATTTTTTACTTCTTCAGGATTACTGACATCTGCATACACTCCTCCTTTAAGTTCAGGAATTATAGAAGATGTTTTATCCAGTTCTTCTTGATTCCAGTCGATAATAACAACTTCTGCTCCTTCATCTACAAAACGTTCAGCAGTTGCCAAACCTATGCCACTTGCCCCTCCTGTGATTACAACTCTTTTGTTTTCGAGATCTTTGTAAATTCCCACTTTAACCACTATTTTGTACTTTAAGCAGTCTTATTTTATTGTTTCGCTGACAATTGAGTAACGAAAACTATGTTCAAATAGACGAAAAATGCATTTACCAAGCGAGTCCTTAAGGTTTTTATGAGTTTATATATTAATCTCTGGTTAGATATAGTAAGATGTCCCGTTACGCAACGTTATTACTGCTACTAAAGCATATGGGGTACATTAACGGGAGAGTACAGTT
>JAEOTK010000243.1 GCA_016839875.1 Candidatus Heimdallarchaeota archaeon | reverse complement strand
TGTTTTCTTTGGTTTGCATCAAATGATGGTAAGAGGAAAAAGAGTTCTATTAACATGTTTGGTAATTCTAGTTTTGTTATCGATCTCGAATCAATACGAAGGTAAGAGTCTTCAGTTTTCACACTCGATTTTTTCTTCCTTATCTTTAAAATGGAGTACTACTGAGCTTGCTTCTATTGAAAGTAACGATGAAGCAGCGGATCCATCAATATCGGTAGATTGTTTTGGTAATGTTCATCTCGTTTGGCGTGACAAAACAAATTATCTTGGAGCTGATACTGATTATGATATTCTCTATAAAAAATGGAATCTAGATAATAAATCATGGGAAACAGCAATGGTTGTATCTACTGAAAGCAGTGAATATAGCTGGTTTCCTGCTATAACCACTGATTCACACAATAATGTACATGTCGTATGGACTGACTCAACAGATTACAACGGTGCAGGGACAGATCAAGATATATTCTATAAAAAATGGAACAATTCAGCTTCCTCTTGGACAAGCACACAGATTATTTCAGATACTTCTCAAAGTTCATATTCTGATCTTGCCACAATAGCAACTGATTCTTCTGATAATGTTCATATAGTATGGAGAGACTATTTTCTAAAATATGTTATAGCATACAAATATTGGGATTCATCAGTTTCATCTTGGAGTAGTACTCAAATCATTAGCACTGAAAGTTCTTCAGAAAATTCTGTCCCTTCTTTAACTATTGATGCTTTTGATAATCTTCATGTTGTTTGGTCAGATAAATCAAATATTCTAGGATGTGGTGAGGATTCAGATATTTTTTACAAATTCCGTGATTCTTCTACTCTTATGTGGAGTGATACTGAAATTGTCTCTACTGAAAGCACTGAAAGTAGTTGGAGTCCTTCTTTGGCAACAGATGATTTAGGAAACGTTCATGTGGTGTGGCAAGATTCAACAGAATTCCCTGCTGCTAAATCCCCATATTGGAGCATTACTTATAAGCGTCTGAATTCTTCTACTCATATTTGGAGTACTACAGAAATTGTGAATATAGGGCATGCTCGATATTCTAATCGTCCCCTCATTGTTGCAGATTCTTCTAATAATCTTCATGTAATCTGGCATGAATATGGTTTCACTGGGTATGATGATGTTTATTATAATCAAATGGATGCTTATTCTCTTACTTGGGGAAGGTCATTAGATTTGACAACAGAAACTTTCTTCAGTTTCAATCCTGCATTAGCAATTGGATCTCACGATAATCTCCATCTCACTTGGTCAGACTGGTCTAACTATGATGAGTCTGGAGATGATGCTGATATTCTTTACAAGAATCGAATTATTGATTCAGATAGAGATAGAATGCCAGATGAATGGGAGGAACTTAGAGGATTGGATACTACAAGAGATGATTCAAGTGAAGATCCTGATGGAGATGGGTTAAGTAATCTTGAAGAGTATCAATATAAAACCAATCCTCAATTGGCGGATTCTGATGGAGATGGTTTTTCTGATAAAGAAGAAATAGATGAAGGAACAGATCCCTTGAATCCAGATAACCATCCATCGAGGGTTAGTTACTTACCTTTTGCTACTATATTTGTTGTGGTAATATTGGGTTTGAAAAAAAGAAAGGGTAAAGGATCAAGATAATCAAAATGTATTGAATTAATCAGATTTTGTTTGTATAGCTTTATAAGTAGCCCAGACTAGAAAACTGCAGGTTTCAAAGGTGAAATTATGCAAGAATCAAGTCTCAAAATATCAGGATTACTCTGTCTAGTATTTATCCTGTTCTCATGTTTATTTATTTCAAATATTCAAGCTTCAACTCAAAGTTATAATCAGTTTGAAAGTGTCCAATCTTGTACCAATTTTGCTGCTTCTTTTGGTGATACTGTTCTATTTGGTAACAGTGAAGATGGTGGATTAGATCATCCACTTGGTAAATATCCTACTACTAGTCAAGTTTTTTATTATGGAGCAGATGGAGATGAATATGGCTGTGCTTTCGTTGGTTGGTATTGGGAAGAAGTATCTGTTAGCATTCAAGGAGGTATGAATGATCAAGGTTTATGTTACGATCTCACAGGCATTCCCGATACTCCTGTGAATACTCCACCTAATCCAACCTACACTGTTGCTGGAAATTGGGTTTTAAAAGATGTATTAAGACTAAATGCTAATGTAAGCGAAGTTATTGATTTCTTTAAGAGTGCTGACTGGTCAGGATATTGGTGGTTTCAATGGCTTTTCGTAGATTCTTTCGGAGATGTTGTTATTATTAGTCCCGGAACAGATGGAGAGCTAGTTTTCACAAGAAAAGAAGTAGGAGTAGATGGTTTCCTTACACAAACAAATTTCAACAGAGCGAATAATAAAAGTGGAGCATACCCCTGCAAACGTTTTACAGCTTCAACTGAGATACTAAGTGAGATAACAAACGAAGAAGAACTTACAGTAGACAAATTTAATGAAGTTCTAGATGCAGTCCATGTCAAAATAGGATCTTATACGGGTTATTCCAATGTCTTTGATCCTGTAAATCAAATGCTATATCTAACATATATGGCTCAATTTGATGCAACAACTGCAATCAATGTTACAGAGGAACTAATAGGTACAGACTTCAAAGCTGTACCAATGGCTGATTATTTCTCCGAAGAAACAGTTGAGAACGGATTAGATTTTTACAACAAGTTCAAAAGAAACACAATCATTCTTCACAGAATATTTCCTATTGTAGGAATTATCATTGTTTCTGGTGGGATAATTGCTGGGATTTATTTTCTTGTAAAGAAATTTAGAAAGAGATAAATTTCTAAATAGAAACAGTGATAATCAAAAGTCTTAAGAAAAGATTTTCAAAGGCAGACAAGTGAATTCTGAAGTAGCTCAAAATACAAAGGAAACAAAAATCAATCCTATTGTATTAGTTTTATCAGTTGGATTAAGTTTCTTCTTGACATCTTTTGATATCACATCAACCTTTCTACTTCTGGAAAAGATAAAAGATGATTTCCTCATTGAACAGGATCAGCTACAATGGGTAACTCTTACTTATCTTATGATTTTACTCTTTTTCACTGTTTTCACAGGTGATCTGGGTGATTATTATGGTGGTAAGTTAATCTTTCAAATTGGATTGGGTTTATTCATGCTTGGTAGTATTCTCTGTTTTTTCTCTAATTCAATAATCTTCCTTATCTTCTCTCGTACAGTTCTAGCCATCGGTGTCGCTTCAATTCTATCAAATGGTATGGCAATATTGACAGTATTTACTTCTAAAAAAAATCGAGGGACAACTTTCGGATTAGTTTTCTTTCTAATAGGAATATCTGTTCTTGTTGGAAGTGTAATATCATATTTTCTAACTGCACGTTTTGGCTGGAACAGCATTTTTCTAATCAACGCTCCAATCGCGATTTTGTGTTTTGTTTTAGTTCATTTTTTCATTCCCAAATATTCTGAGATTTCATTTGAGAAGAGAAAAAAGAGGGACTGGATAATTGACGTATTCTATGTTGTAATTTTACTGACTTTTGCTTTTAGTTTTAGTGCAACAATTGATGTAGAATTAAATCAAGGATACTTATGGGCAGGAATTTTATTCATAATTAGTTTAGGAGGAGTTACTGCTTTCGTAATAATTAGAAGAACGCGATTAAATCCAGTAATTGGACGCAAAATTAGGAAGAATAAACAAATTTCTGGAGGGGTAGTTACCGCTGGAATAGCAGCTGCTAGTTGTATTATATTAGTAATCACTTTTCCATTTTTCTTAAAAGAAATACTTGGAATAGATTCTATTCTTCAAGTCTATTCAATCATATCAGGTCTCCCCGTAGGAATAGCAATTGCAGTAATGATTTCTGGTAAATTATCCGATGTAATTGAAAAGAGAATACTTACTTTAGCTGGTTTAGCAGGGATTGCTGCCACTTTCATAGTTCTAATTTCTACTATAAGAATTGCTTCTCCTATCTGGATAATAGTTCTAATTTCTACTCTGATGGGAGTTTTCGCTGGTTTAGTTTTCTCACCAAATCAGAAATCAATAATGGAAGCTTCTGCCAAAGAGAAATATGGAGTTGTAGGCGCATTAAGTATGCTTGCTCTTGTTGGTGGAATAGTATTGAGTATAGCTATTTCAGCGATAGTATCTCTAGTAACTGAAAGAAGTTTAGAGAACAAAACAGGATTTGGGTTAGAGCATCCCCCAAATTACGTAGTTTCAATACAAGCAATAGCTGTAGTTTTTCTTATAATAGTTATATTAGGGATTATGTATTCTCTCTTTACCGGAAGAAAGCATAGTGGAGAAAATAACGTTTCTGCTCTAGAAGAATGATAACTTAGCATATAATCGAAAATCAAAAACACTGTAAAAAAAAATCTGTTCAATCGGAGCCTTTTAAAACACACTACTCAATCTCTCTTGTAGTTGAGGAAGATTAGAAATAAGTAATTATTTTGCTTAAGTTTTTTTCAACGCCCTAAATAATTACTTAGAATCATGCCTTCAAGAATTGATACTTGATTTTAGGTTAGGTTAAAAAAGTGGTATCAATGAAGTTTCAAGATTACGATATAAATAATCAATTAAAACGTGCATTAGACGAGATGGGGATTCATACTCCAACTAAAATACAGAAAAGAGCAATCCCTCAGCTTCTTAGTGGGGGGAGAACACATGTTCTAGCTCAAGCAAAAACAGGAACAGGAAAGACACTAGCGTTTTCTATTCCTATTACTAACCAAATCAGTCCTAAACAACGCTCAGTTCAAGTAGTAGTTCTAGTCCCTACTAGAGAATTATGCAAACAAGTACATAGTGTTGTAAGTAAATTAACTAAGTATAGAAAACTAAAAACTGTAGAGGTTTATGGTGGAGTCTCTCTTGAAAAACAGAGAGACAAAATTAGGGCAGGAGCTCAGATTGTTATCGCAACTCCTGGAAGACTCATGGATCTTTATAGAAGAAGAGCTATATCATTCAGTACAGTTAGGTTTGTTGTATTGGATGAAGCTGATAGAATGCTTGATATGGGATTCCTTCCAGATATAAAGTATATTCTGTTTGACGCAATGAGAAATGTAAAACCTCGTTTATTGCTATTTTCAGCAACTATGCTTAAACAAATTACAAAGATCGCAAGACAGTTTACCAATGGAGAAAAACTGGTTGAAATAAATGTAAGCAAAGATGATCTAACAGTTGCAAACTGCAAGCAATTTTATTACAGAATCAATGATGATGCGAGCAAATACTATACTTTCGTTAGAATACTTAAAGAAGAGAAACCCAAATCTGCTATTATTTTTGTTAATACTAAACGTTGGGGAGATAAACTAAGAAAACGTTTGGTTAAAGAGAAAGGGCTCAATCTTAAATTTGACACATTGCACGGAGATAAAACACAACGACAAAGAGAACTTGTTCTGAACGATTTCAGAAGAGAAAAATTCAACTGTTTGATTGCTACAAATGTTGCTGCAAGAGGTTTAGATATCCCCCATGTAACACACGTTTTCAATTTTGATTTACCTAGGGAAGGACCTGAGATTTATGTTCATCGAATTGGAAGAACTTCTCGAATGGAGAACAGAGGAAAAGCAATCTCTCTTGCTGTTAATGACCAAATGAAAATGCTTCGTGAAATAGAGAAATTCATGAAAAGACCAATACAAGAAGCAGTTATTCAAACTTAGATAAGTACTGTTGTTCCAGGGAAGAACAGTCTTATAATTTTCTCTTTTACTACCCTATTTCCATTTTGTTCTTAAAGCATACAAAGATGAAAGAAAAATTGGGTGAAATATTTATAATAATCTCATACTTCAATCTTTTAAGAGCATGTAAGAGATACAAGTGGATGAAAAATGGAATCAAATAAAAAACGAACTAGAATAAAGACTTGGTTACTTATTGCAGCAGTACTTGTTATTTACTTAATATTCTTGCTTGTCCCTAATATTGGATTAAGTTATTATCTTGGAAGTAACCCGAGCTTTGAAGCATGGTATGCCGATCATGTTTATGTGTTCTGGTTGATGAATTTCTTCATTATGGCTATCCTGTGGCTTCTAATCATGCCATTACTTAGACTACCAGATGGTCAAAGATCATTTAAAGAATACTTCAAAAGCATTAAACTTAGTAATATTAAACCTATTAGTAGGACTGTAGGATTGGGGCTTTTGACAAGTATTATTATTCTCGCCTTTGCAGTTTTCACAGCTTGGTTAGAAACAAAAATTACAGGTGGAACCCAGTATTTCATCCCAGAACTCTTAGTGAGACAAGATCTGTCTCTAAATGTCTACTATGCATTAGCTCCAGGTATTTGGGAAGAAGTAGCTTTTCGAGGTATGATTTTTGCTCTTCTACTGAAGATGTACTCTGAAAAAAAGACAGTAATAATTAATGGAGTAATGTTTGGACTATTTCATCTAGTCAACTTGGTCAATATAATCTTCTATATTGGAAATCATGAAGCTGTTATGATTGTAATGTACAGAACTTTATTCCAAGTTGTTTATACAATAGCTATCGGTTTATTTCTAGCATATATGTTTTCAAAGACAAAAAGCTTGTTACCAGTAATTATGTTCCATTACCTTCTGGACGGATTTGCAAACTTCCTAGTCATTGTACTTGATACAAACCCAATTACACACCAAGCATTACAGACAGTATTAGGTATTGGGATAGTTCCTTGTGCAGTTTGCTTTGCAGTTGTGTGGTTTGTTTATAAAAAATGGCCTAAAGAGGTAGAAGAATTAGAAATTGTACCAGAAAAAACCCCATGAGTTCTTCTATTCTCTTTTTCAAAATTATTTTATTCAGTTACTTCTTCTGTAGGTGCTTCAACTTGAGATTCTTCAATTATAGCAGTTACGGCAGGATCTTCTTCAGGGTCCTTCCTACACATACGAAAAATTCCTCTAAAAAACTTGAAGATTGCTCGAAAGATTATTGCAGACACATATTTACCCCCTATTAGCTATGAAATTTGATGATTAGTGAATCAAACTATAAAAATCTTATGCGAAACAGCTGTTTCTAAGAAAAAAGTGTTTTAATCAGCAAAAACTTCACTTATTTCTGATATCCATTTAGCTGATTGGTGTTTAAAGTAAGTCTCATATTCATAACTAACTTTATAGTCACCAAATTCTAAGATACTAAGATAATATGAAAAAAATAGCTATTTTCGTTTTTAATGATGTAGAAGAATTAGGGTTAGATATCATCTATAACATATTAAAGAAAACTAAAACATTGAAACAACTAGGAATTCTTCCAATAGACCAACCTTTGCAAGTAGATTTTCTTGCGGAAGAAGAAATTGTAATTGGTACAAAAGATATGCAAATAACACCTCATCACATAGGTTTAGATTTTACAGGTTATGATATACTCATCATTCCTGGAGGAAAAGGTATTAATACTATAATTAAGAGTCAAGAATTTCTTGATAAAATAAAAAAATTTGGTCAAGAAAAAACAATCTGTTCAATTGGTTTAGGCTCAATTGCTCTTGCTCTTGCAGGTTTATTGAAGAATAAAAAAGCTACTACTCACCATAAGCATTATCTAAGATTGAAGGAATATTGCAAAGTTGAAGACAAACGTATTGTTATTGACGATAATATAATTACAGTTGGGGGTATGCTTTGCGCAGTCGATTTAGCGGAAAAAATTCTTGAAATCTGTTATTCGAAAAGTATTGCTGATATTGTTTTAGAGTATATAGAAGTTGAGAGAAGACGTAAAGGGATAAGATTAGACTTAGGAGAGATATTAGAAGAATAATAGCAGATTAATCTGCAAATACTTCACTTATTTCTGATATCCATTCAGCTGATTGATGTTTGAAGTATGTCTCATAGAGTTCTGAATACAACCCTTCTTTTTCCATTAAACTCTCATGATTGCCATCTTCTACTATTTCACCTTGATCTAGCACAATAATTCTATCGGA
>JAEOTK010000242.1 GCA_016839875.1 Candidatus Heimdallarchaeota archaeon | reverse complement strand
TGCTCCATACCTAGTTCCGTACACCATTAATGTTTTTCTCATTGATTTCACCAAGAATCAAGTTTCTGATAGGAAATTTAAGCTAACAGTACTATAAAATCTTTATGACTTTTCTAATTTTAATTCCTAAGTTTTCATAAGTTATTTTTGTTAAAAGCATAATATTAAATGCAAATTTGAGAACTTACAAGTGTCCTAAATTAACAAAGTGATAAAAATGGGAAAAACTCTAATTGCATATCAAACCTTATATGGTTCAACAAGGGAGGCTGCTAGAGAAATGGCTGTTGTTCTTGAATTAGAATTCAATCAACAAGTAGATCTTTTCAGATTAGTTAAAAATGGAGAACAGCCAAATATTCAAGATTATGACAATATTATAATTGGAAGCTGTATTTTTCATGGAAAGTGGGGACATGCAGCTGAAGAATTTCTTGCAAACAATTTCGCAGATAAGAGAGTAGCAGTTTACATCTGCGCTGGTTATGCTGGTGAAACAGATTTATACCAACAAGCTTACAATCTTTTCCTAAAGGATACAGTAGAAACTAGATTAAAGGTCAAACCTGTATCAATAGAAGCATTCGGTGGTAAAATTCCTAAATTCAAGCTTCCTGAAATTTGGACCTTACGAGCTCAGAAAAAATTACCAAAATTCAGATCGGATAATCGTGATCTAAACAAAGTAAGAAAATGGGCTAGAGAAGTAGGTAAAAAATTCAATAATGCATCATAGAAGTATAAGAAGCAAGATTTATTATCACTTCTTCTTTATTTTTCATGATTTAAATGTCAGACAAATTCTGCTGGATATGTAGACGAAATAAAGAAGATCTTTTAAAGCACTTACCAAAGGAATTTTGGGATGAAAAACTATCTCTATTTTTCGAATTCAACATCTTAGGTAAACCAGTTGAGGTTACAACAGTTAGTGATTCAGCATTCGTAGATAAATCTGAAGATGGAAAATTACGTCCTCCAAAAGAAAAAGTAGGAGATACAAGAGCAGCTTACAGATGGACACATCAATATGGTTATGACTCTGAAGAATTTGGAATGTTTCTGTTAAAAGGTTCGAGAGGAGAAATCAATCTATGCCGAATTTGTATAAAACTAATTCTCTGGTTAGCTAATATTGTTGGAAAGGAACTAGGATCATCTCTAAACTGGGAGAGAGAGAGTGGATTACCAACTGGCCCTTGCTTATATTCAGATAAGGAAATGGAAGAAAAAGTAAAACCTCTATTGGAGGAAAAATGGAAAGAATTATTTCCATGGTAACGAAAATCTTATGCTCGAAACATATACTTAAGAAGGCAATTAGAAAAATGAATATTAGTATAATAAATTAATCACGAGAGTTAAAGTTAAGAGTCTATTTTAGATTGATAACTTCAGATCTTGGTGTTATCACTTATTATTACTGAAAAACAGGTGAATATAGTGGGTTATAGAAGAAATGATGACAGACCCAGAGAAATGCATGATATAAAGTGCTCTGAATGTGGACAGGACGCTCAAGTTCCTTTCAAACCAGACGGAGAACGACCAGTATACTGCAGGGATTGTTATCAAAAACAAAGAAGAAGCAGATATTAGAGTAAGTATATGTAATAGTAGTTCAATTACATAATACACTATTTTTTATTATAAATTTTTAATTTTGAATACTTTCAATAATCTTTCAAGAATAAAATACTTATAGGATTGTTTCAGTTATCTGCTATGAAAGAATTGATAGAACAAGCTAAGAACTGGACGAATAAGTTGAGATTAGCAACTGAAGTATTTCTAGATCTACCTGACGAAGTCAAACTTACCAATGGCTGGGGGAAAAGAGAATTAGCTTTACACCTTGAAGGATGGGATGTGGAAATGATAAAAGTATCAGAGCATCTAAAGAAGGGTAAAGCTTTCGCTTGGAGTGAATTTTTCCCTGAAGATATGGATATTGATGAAGCTAATCAGGATATCTTTGATAGAAGTAAAGAGCTCTCTTCAGAAGATGCTATTAAGAAATTTAAGAAAACCAGAAATCAGCTGTTTATCGAATATGAAAACATTATTGAAAATCATTTCCAAGATGATAAAAAACTACTTGATTACTATTCACTATGGGGTCATGATGTACATCATCTAAAACAAGCTGGAGTAGATACCACAGAGATTGAAAGCTAAAAATACCTCAATCTAGATTTTCTTCAATTTTGAGGATAATAATAAAAGTAAGTTAGTGTTTTTTCTCCTATGGAAACAGAAACCCTCTACTTCAATGCATCTATCCCCAGAGTCATATTTACCAAGTTGTTGAAACCGATATGGAAAGATATAATATTTTCAGGAATGGGGACATTGGTTTACAAGAAAAACTATTCATTTGATATTAAATCTCCAAACGAAGTATTAACTCGAACATTAAAAGGAGGTATTTGTGGTACAGATCTCCATCTTCTTATGCTGGATTTCTCTTTAGATGTTACTCCTACAATAATTCCCTCCCCAAATCCGAGATATTTGGGACATGAATGTGTTTGCGAAATTGTTGAAATTGGAAAAGAAGTTACAAGTATTAAGAAAGGACAAAGAGCAGTTGTTCAGAAACCTGCTTGCTGTTTGATACATCAATCTGGAAATCTATGTCTTCATTGTAGTCAAGGTAATTTTTGGCTTTGTGAAAGAGATGGGCAATTTGCTACTTCTTCTCCATACCATGCTGCAGGAGGGTGGAATACTGGTTTTTGTTATCATGAAAACCAATTAGTAGTATTGCCTGATAGCATATCTAATGATCAAGCAATTTTGATCGAGCCTTTAGCTTGTTCATTACGAGGTATCCTGAAACATACTCCTGAAGCCAATGATAAAGTTCTAATTATCGGAGCAGGTACTATAGGTTTGTGCACTCTGGTTAACCTTAGAGCTGTTCAACCTGAATGTGATGTTACTGTTCTTGCTAGACATGACTTTCAGGCTGATTTTGCTAGACAATTTGGTGCTACAGAGGTAATAAATGAAGAAAACATACTCTCTTTCATTGAAAAGAAGACAAATGCTACAATGTATAAAGGAGAGCTTGGAAGTAAAACACTCATAGGAGGTTTTGATGTGATTTATGATTGTGTAGGTTCTGAAAAAACAATTCATAACGCTTTGAAATGGACTAGAGGAAGAGGAGTTGTAGTCATGTTAGGGATAGATCTTCACCAATCAAAACTAGATTTAAATCCAATATGGAGACAAGAAGTTGATTTAATCGGATCAATGGTTCATGGTCTTGAAGATTGGAAAGGTAAGAAGATTGAGACATTTAAAATAGTAATTGAATTACTGGAAAAAGGTAAAATCCCAAAAGAACTAACAAAAATAATCACACACAGATATCCACTTTCTAATTACAAAGAAGCTATTAAAACTACAATGGACAAGAAGAAGTATAATTCTGTTAAAGTAATTTTTGATTATGAACTTTAGGTAGGTTTGGAAGCTGTTTCTTGTTTTTCTACTTTTTCTTCACCAAAGAGAAGGAAGGTATTAACCAACACAATTACTCCTGCAATAATAACAAAAAGAAGTGGAATTGAAAAGTCAGCTATAAACCCAAAGAGAGGAGCAAAAATGAAAACTAGAATAGATTTCATCTGTGCTTCAACACTAAGTATTGTGGCTCGCTGTTCTTTCTTAATTAATCCACCAAGAAAGTCTACTGCTAGTGGTCTTCTTAAATTCGCAAAGACGTAAATGAATAGGAACAAGAAAATAACTACGACTGGTATATTTACCCAGAGAAAAACTGAATTCAGAATTAATACTCCTGCAAATAAATAGAAAACAATATCCATAGCTCTCTTAGCACTCTTAACTGTGTTCTTTACCCTGTATGCGTTCCTCGATGCTATTGATGAAAATATGTAGAAAACTGTATACATCCCTCCAAGAATAATGGTAATGAGATCATCTTCAGCAAGTCCTAGTGAGTCCAACCCCAAATTTAGAATAATAGCAGCTATGTAAATCTTGATTACAGGCTGGATATAGTCCTTAATGCTTTTGTGTATCGCGTCGTAAGTTGATGAAGAAAATACTCCTTTAACTAGATTCTTATTTTTGAAAGCTTGAAAGATGTCTTTGAATCCTTGCCCCATCTCTTGTAGAACCGTTTTATCACTTTTGACATATTCATTCATATA
>JAEOTK010000241.1 GCA_016839875.1 Candidatus Heimdallarchaeota archaeon | reverse complement strand
TTGCTCCAGACCGTTAATCTTTGCTTTAACACGTTCTACAAAAACTGGATCAAGACTATCTGCTGGGAACTCTTGAGTATACTTAGAAATTTCACTTACTCGAATCATTACTTCCTGAGGAGGATTAAAAACCTCGTAGGATATATATTGGGATAGAGCTTGGAAAAGAGCTTGTCCTCTCATTTCAATGTAAGCGTTATTCTCAAAGAGATCTGTGAAAAAAACAAATCTTAGAGGATTTTTCTCTCCAAGTGGAGAATATAGGTAGATTTTGATATCTTCAAGTGATGCGTTGATTAAACCTCTATCACTCTGAGTACATTCGATTACAAAATTATTAAGCGCACATATCATTGGCCAGATTAATTCTTCACTAATGTAGAGAGATTCATCAGAAAAGATTGTTCTTCCTAAACCTGTTTCTATATCCATAAATGCAACTAAATGAATCATATTGATACTTTTTCTCTCATTCTCTTAAAATTATCTCTTGTCCTTTATTGACGTATACAATAAGCTTATTAATTTCAGTTTTAATTTTAGAAAAAAAACGATGATACCATGGAACTTGAGTACTCTGCAGGTATAGTTATTTACAACTATGGACGCTACTTACTTCTAAATTATGGCAGAAGCCGAATTACAGAGAATCGTTGGGGTTTAACAAAGGGAAGGATAGAAAAGAAAGAAACTGTTACTCAAGCAGCTTTACGCGAAGCTTTCGAAGAAACGGGGATCAAAGACTTATCTATTTTGGAGGAATTCCAACATAAAATAGTCTATTATTTTACAAGAGGATCTCATAGGATAAAAAAAACAGTGATATATTTAGTTGGTATCACACCTGTTTCAGAAGTTCAAATCTCGAAGGAACATATTGGATATCAATGGGCAACTTACGAAGAAGCATTAGAGATGCTTACTTTTGAAAATACGCGTAAAGTTATAAGAGCCGCAGAACGATACTTGAAAGAGAATGAATTATCAAAAACTCCAAGCGAGGTCAAGTAAGTGGTATTAACTGAAAGGGATCTAGTTCCTACAAAGCCTATAATCAAAAATCCAAAAACTTTCAATCCTTTAGGAGCTGCAGCAGCGGGGTTGGTTGTTGGTATTGGACATTTTCTTATAAACAATAGTTTTCTTGAAAAAACTTCACATTATGGTTTTGGAATATTGGGTATCTTCTTACTTATCCTTTCAATTCCTACAATAATGGCTGTCGTTTCTCTTTCTACCAAGTATGCAATTTTCATAACTAAAGTTGAAACTTCTAAAACTATTCAGAATCAGTTTGCTCTTCAAATCATGTACTTCTATATAGGATTCATGCCAATCTATGGTTTTGCTGTAGTTTTTGGAGCTGCTGTGAGAAATGTTGAAGAAACAATCATAGCTACTGTAGAATTTTGGAAGATTGGTGCTGCAAGTGTGATAATCATAGCTTTATACACTGTAATAATGATTATTAATCTCAATCTTTTCCAGAAAGAAAAAAGGAGCTTGGGAGACCTTAAAGAACTTCTATTTCAGCCTAATAAACTACTCTTCATTATGATGTGTATTCTACCAACTTTAGTCTCAACACTTTTTTTCACATTAATTTGAGACGATACTAGTTTAAAATTTGGAAACCTTCTCCTACTAGATTGCTCTTTAGACTTTGAAACTCCTGAACAGCTTGATCAAAATTTACTTTGTTAGAGACTGTTTCTACTCCCTTTAAACTAGAACCTTTGAATTTCCAGAGTTCAACACTATAAAAATATGTTTCAGGTTCGGGTATATGAAGACCTGACCTGTCATAAACGTATCCACTTCTCTGACCAAATGAGAGCATTATCACAAACCAGTAATGTGGTCGAGGATCGTCATCCTCTGATTTTTTCTCTAATGTAATAGTTTCTTCAATGGTACCACTTTTTGTGCTTGCTGAAAGCTCTAATTTTTTTAGATTCTTATAAATATCTGGTGGTATTTTTCTAGATGACATGAATCAACAAAATTATTGTGATTTAATTTAATATAAACTTAACCCTTCACTTGACCAGTTTTTATAGTGAAAAACACGCCTTTATTTAAAAAGAGTTTAAATAATACGCGAGTCATTATAAAATATATACAGATTATCACCCAAAGTGAATTTGAATGTCATCTTCACCCTCTCCAATGAAATGCTTAGTTGTTGATTTAGATTTCATTATTCAAGAGAAGGAAAAGGATTTAGAGGAGCCTGTAATACGCATTAGAGGTAAAACAAAGGATAATCAAACAATCATAATTCACGTTACAAATTTCTATCCATATTTCTATATTGATGATATTTCAGAAACAACAGATGCGATTCAGGGTTTACTTTACACCGAAAAAGAATTTGGAGATTGGATTAAGGACAATTACCAGTTAACAAAATATAGATACTATCAAAACAGACCTATTTTTCTCTATAAGATCTTGGGAAGAAATCCATGGAGAATTCTCAAATATAGTAACTTACTCCAAGATAAAGGAATAAAGAGTTATGAAAATGACATCTCCTACACAGCACGTTTCTTATTAGATAGTGGATGCAAAGGTCTTAACTGGGTAGAAATCTCAAATTATGAAGAAAAGGTTCCTAGTATACACGCACCTGTTTTCGAGGTTGATTATCAGGATATCAAACTCTGTCCAGATGAGTCTTTTCAATATACCTTTCTTAGTCTTGGTATTGTAATCAATTCCATCAAAGAAAACGGAAAAAAGATTCAAAATTTCTCGAGTATTTTGAATGAAGGAGAACAACGGATTGTATCTGCTTGTGTTAGCTGGGGAAAAGAAGATGGCAACACTCAGTCAAAGCATTTTATCTTAGAGGAAAATTCTGATTTAAGTGAAAAAAGAATGCTGGAGGGTATTGTAGAGGAAATTCACAAAATATCTCCAGAAGTGATCATTACTTTTAATGGGAATAGAATAATCCTTCCTTATTTCATTACTAGAATGGAAAAATTAGGTTTAGATTCAAATTCATTAAGCCCATTAGAAGGTGCAAAAATAAAACAACCTATTGGTTATTTGGGTTATAGAATTCCGGGTTACATTACCTACGATTTAGTAAAAAGTACACGATGGTTAAGAACAAAATCAGGTAAGAAGGGTTTAACTGATTTTGCAGAAGATTTTCTAGGGGTAGAAAGAAAAGCTGATTATGCAAAAATAAACGAATTATGGTTTGATTCTATAGTTAAAAAAGAAAAAGAATCAGTAAAAAAACTAGAGAAATTATGTCCTCATGATTCGCAGATTATTCACTCTCTTTTCTTTGCAATGGGAATGGAAGAATGGCTAGCTGTAATGAAGCTTGTTGGTATTCGGCCCTCTGAAGGGATTTATTCAACACCTAGGCATATAGGAGAATTCGAGCTTTTCCGAAATCTTTACCAGAAAGACACTATTATTCCTGCAGAACCTTCGCGAACAGAACTTGCTCAAAGAAAGAGCAGTCGAGCTTTAGCTATTGGTGGATTTGTATTAGTTCCAAAAGGTTCCTTGCATGAAGCTGTTCTCATTGCTGATTTTCGTTCTATGTTTCCAAGCATAATGGTAGCTTATAATATCGGTGGAGAGAGTTACAACGGATCAGTAGCAAAACCTACTGAGAAATTTAAATCCAAGCCAGAAACTGGTTTAAGAATCATGTTGAAAACCATTCTAGATGAGAGGAAGGGTGTTAAGAAGCAGATATACGAAGTAGAAACATATCTTCGATCTTTTACTAACACTAAGAAACGAAAGAAACTCGAAAATGATCTTAAGAAACTTCAAATTCAATCAAGTGCATTGAAAGTAATTGCAAATTCATTATATGGTAGCCACAACTATGTTGGAAGTCGTTTCTATGATACCGAAATTTCTAATGCAATAACAAGTATTTCTAAGGAGTATATCAAAAATGTTGATCAGTGGACACAAGAATACTCAAAGAACAAATGTCAAGTAATTTATGGAGACACTGACAGTTTATTCATTAAGTTATCAGAGAGAGATTTAGTGTTTCAACTATCTGAAAAAGTAAAGAGTGGGCATGTTTTTACCTTGGATGATGTTCCTGAAGCACAGGATTTGTTAAGTTTCTTCAAGAGTAAACTACCTAAAGAAATGGAACTAGAATTTGTTGATTTAGCTTTAAGGATTGTCTTTGCTCCAGAAACAAAGAAACGTTATAGTTATGTTAGTGTTCCTACAGGAGATTTGAAGATTGTAGGTTTTGAGGCAATTAGAAGAGATACATCTCCGTTCGCAAGAGATGTGCAAACAGCTGCTTTGAAATTGGTTTTAGAAGATGGAGATTTATTGAAAGCTAGGCAAGCTGTTATTGATATGTGTCTTGAATTTATTGATCTCAAAGATGAAAGTCTATTGGAGAGAACCACCATTTTAGGTCCTATAAGACGCAATCCCAAGAAGTATAAATCCAAAACTCAAGCAATAGGAGCATTAGAAGATTATTCAAGAGCTATGGGTTTAGATTTAGATGTAATTTGGAAAGAGTATGAAAGATTTCCATTCATAATAACTAAAGGAAAAACTCCTTTATACAAAAGAGCCAAACATCCTTCTTATGTGGAAATTTCCAAGATAGATAAGGATCATTATATACTTGAAGCATTACGAGATGTTAAAAGAATTGGAGTGAGAGTGGAACTTAAAGATATTCGTACTTCAAGTCAGAAGACTCTTGATTTCTCACTTTCTCAAATGAAGCCAAATAAAGAAGATAAATAATAATATAAGTTTGAACCTTCTTTTCAAGCATTATTCAGATGATTTTGTTCGAGCATCTCTTCATATAATAGCGATAGAAGTTCATCAACTGTTTCCTTGTGCTTAGGATCTTCAACCATCTTTTTGATAGAATTCATCATTGATAGATTATTAAAAAGCAATAATAAACTCCAGAGTTTTTCGTTTATTTCAATATCGTAATCTTCTCTAAGTGAATTCATAGATTCATGAGATAAATCAACCATTTCTTTCATAAGTTTGGTTAGGACTTCGATTTTACCTTCTGTGATATCGTTGAAGACTTTATCTGCCATTTTCCTTACTATTCTTCCCACTGGTCTTGATGGAACTGGGATTCTTGATTCCAGTTCTGCAGGTTCTAAATCTTCAAGAGGTTCCCAGAGTATAACATTTATTGCATCTGGTTGATAGTTTGATCGATAATACTTTATGGTTTTATCCATATTTTTGATATTCACTTCTCGAACTACTCGAATAAGCTTGGAACCTTCCAGTATTTGGAGATGATGATAAACTGCTTGTGGAGTACTACCCTTTAAGCCATCAGCTTTCAATTTCTCTGCTATCTCAGATAAATTCAACTCATCTGTTGAAAGGTGACGCAAAATAGCTAGACGTTTACTAGAACCAAGAGCTTTGCTCATGTTTACAGTTTCTCCCTTTTTGAGCTTGATAACCTTCAAATCCTTAGATTCTTTCTTTCTTGGATTTGCTTTTTTACTCATGATACTTGATACCACTGTAGAGATAAATTCCTAGTTCTTGTATTTTGTGGTAGTATGGAGGTTTAAACTTAATTCTGATAGATTCTGCAATTTGATAAAAATAAAAGTTGAATATCAATAAATTTATAGTTGAAAAGATGATTTTTATCTCGTTCATAAACATTATGAGGTAATCAGTGATTCATTTGAATTTGTTTGAAGCAGATTTCTATGAAAAACAGGAGGGGGATAAAGTTCACTGTTTGTTATGCCCCAGAAATTGCATTATACTTCCAGGAAAACTAGGTAACTGTAATGCTAGAAAAAACATAGATGGTACTTTGTATGCTCTTGGGTACAATAGATTTACATCTGTCCATGACGATCCCATTGAGAAAAAACCAATCTATCACTACAAACCTGGAACATATACTATGAGCTTTGGTACAGCGGGATGCAATCTTCATTGTGACATGTGTCAAAATTGGTCGATCAGTCAAATTTCAGCTGAAAGCAATAATCTTATTGAGATAACCTCAGAACACGCTCTGAATCTTGTAAGAAAATATAATTGTGAAACTATTGCTTACACATATAATGAGCCTTTGATCAACTTCGAATGGATAAGAGATACAGGAACTCTAGCACATGAAAATGGTATTGGAAACATACTAGTTTCTAATGGATTGATAAATGAAGAACCTCTTAAAGAATTACTGCCAATTATTGACGCTGCTAATATAGACATCAAATCTTTTACACCAAATTTCTATAAAGAAGTTGCACACTTTCCTGGACTGGAACAAATAAAGACCAATGTTCTAACATTGTGGAACAATAATGTACATGTTGAACTGACTATGCTTCTCATTCCAGGTTACAATGATAATAAAGACGAGATAAAGCAATTTGCTGAATGGGTTAGAGATACAATGAATGACAAAGTTCCTATTCATTTTAGCCGATTCTATCCTCATTACAAAATGCAAAATGTGCCTGCAACTCCAGTTGAAACAGTCTTAGATGCCAAAAAGATTGCAGAAGAAGTTGGTTTGAAATATGTCTTCACTGGCAATCTACCTTTTTCTGAGATTAACACAACTCTATGCCAATCTTGCGATGCTACTCTTGTTGACCGTGTAACGTACAATGTTAAAATCAAAAATCTTGGAAAAGATGGAAAATGCAAAAAATGTTCTGAAAAATCAGATATATTAAGATAGAACTCAAACTCCTTGATTATAGGTTAAATCCTCTAATTGCTTGTTTAAAGTCTTTTAGTTCTATTGTTCAATAACTAGATTTAATAATGCTTTCCGATAAAAAAAGACAGAATGTTAGAAGAATTAGATAAGGTAATTAACAAACTATCACTATCTCCATCTGATTTCATAGATATTCGCTATGCTTACGCGATGGGTGAATCATTTACTGTTAGAAATGGAAGATTTGATAGCGTTAGTAACCAAACCACAGGTGGAGTATCCGCAAGAGCTCTTATTGGTAATGCTTGGGGATTTACATCCATAGTTAAAACTGATGAAGAATCAATTCTTAAAGCTGCGGAGAAAGCAATCAGCATTGCAAGAAGTGGTTCAAAGTATACAAATCAAGAAAGAAGAATTAGTGACAATTGGGTTTATGAGGGTAAGGGGGCTATTAAAATTGAAATTGATCCAAGAGACATTGATAAGGAAGTTAAATTTGAAAAAGTAGCACTTACAGAAAAAGCAGCGAGAGAATATTCAAACAAAATCGTTGAAGCTTCTGCTACATATCAAGAATCACATGGAAAAGAAGTCGTTGTGAACAATCTTGGAACTAGAGTTGAAAATGAAACCCACGTAATTCGGTTAATGAAAAACGTGATAGGGAGAGAAGGAACAAAGATGCAAAATGTATTCGACTCAATTGGAGGTTCTGGAGGTTGGGAATTAGTTGAGAAATGGGATCCTGAAAAAGAAGGATTAGAAGCAGCTAAACAATCAGAAAAATTGCTTGAAGCTAGAAACCCTCCAGCAGGTAACATGAATGTTATAATGGATCCTTCTCTGACTGGAGTATTTATCCATGAAGCTTTTGGTCATGCTTGTGAAGCAGATGGAATTATCGCAAAAACTTCTGTTTTGGAAGGGAAAATTGATACTCAAGTAGGAATTGAAGAAATAAGTGTTTACGATGATCCTACTATTCCGGGCTTAAGGGGATCTTTCGAATATGATTCTGAAGGAACAAAAGCTCGTAAAAGAACTTTGGTTGAAAAAGGAGTGCTGAAAGAATATTTCCACACCTTAGAAACTGCAGCAGCTCTAGGAATGGAACCAAACGGTTCTGGAAGAGCAATGAATTTCAATGTCACTCCTCAAGCAAGAATGGGTAACACCTATGTCGAATCAGGAGACATGAAGCTTGAAGAACTAGCAGAGATAGCAGAGGAAGGAGTTTATCTTAAAAATTCATATGGTGGTTACGTTATGCCTGCTAAAGGACAATTTTACTTCACATGTCAACTCGGGTACTATATTGAAAATGGAGAGATTACTGAATTAATGGGGAATGTAGGAATGTCGGGAATGACAATGGAAGTGCTTCAAAATACTTTTGGAGTGGGAGATAAATGGGAACCAGAGTTTCTAGGATCTTGTGGTAAAGCTGGTCAATGGGTTCCTGTTACAGGTGGAGGTCCAAATCTTGGAGTTTCCAATGTAGTTGTAGGAGGTACAAAATAATGTCATCTGATCATGATCTTCGTAAGTTAGCCAAACATGTAATTGAACATGGTCTCAAGCTTGGAGCTGATCAAGTTGAAGCTTATGCTTTGTATGGGGCAGCTAAGAGTGTTCAAATCGAAAGAGGAGCTATTCGTAGATTCACTGATACAAGTAATTCAGGAATTGGAGTTCGAGTCATAAAGAACAAAGCAATAGGAATGACCTCAACAACTATTTTCACACCTGAGTCAATTGAAAAAATTGTGAAAGATGCTTATTCCCTAGCAAGTATAAGCCCTCCTGATCCGAATTTTTCATCATTACCAATGGATGAAAATACTCCACCAGAAATTAAAAATCGATATGATCCTACTATCTTTGATTTTTCAGTTGAAGATTACACCGAATTAATTATACAATCTATTGACGAAGCAAGAACTAGAGACGATGCAATCATCAGTGGTAATTTCTCTGCAGGTTATGGAGAACGATATATTATCAATTCACTAGGACTTGATCGAAAATCAGCAAGTACATCAGTTAGTGGTTATCTCAGTGTTAAAATCCAAGAGGGCGAGGATGTTGGTAATGCTTACTATTATGACAGTACACCACTGATAAAGAACTTCGACTACATCAAGATTGGAAAAGAAGCTGCTGAAAGAGCACAAAAACAACTTGGATCACAGAAAATATCTACAACAACACTTCCTATACTTCTTGATCCTGATAGTTCATATGGTACAATTTCAACCATCTTGGCAAATGGAATTAACGGTTTCAGTGTTTACAATAGAACTGCGTTTTTTGTGGATAAGATAGGAGATCGAATTGCAGCTGATACTCTAAACATAACTGATGATCCATTTTATCCTGGTGGTACAGATTCTTCAGCTTTCGACGATGAAGGAGTTGTTTCAAAGAAAATATCTCTTATTAAAGATGGAATTCTTCAAACATTCATAACAGACTCTTATACAGCTCCACTCGTAGGCTTAGAAAACACAGGACATGCTTCTAGAGGATCATTCTCATCTCGACCAACACCTTCACCTTACTCTTTGAAAATTGGGGAAGGTGATGTTCCAAAAGATGAGCTTATCTCTGACCTAAAAGAAGGAATTCTACTCATTGGTTCTCCAATATTTTCAATGGGAGATAATCCACAAATTTCAGCTCAAATCAACCAAGGATATTATGTGAAAGATGGTGAAATTCAGCATCCAGTTAAGAACGCAGTTATTGGTGGAACTGTTTTCGAAATTTATGAGAAAATACAACATCTAAGCAAAGAACTACAAGATAGAAATGGTCACATTTCACCATGGATACAATTAGAACCCATGAAAATAAGTGGTGGAAAATAGATATCCACTCTTTATTTTTCTTCTTATTGTTTTACAGAAATTGAATTAGCAGAATTATTAAGCAAACTTTTTTGAATGCTGAAGTTGTCTTATTGTTGATGCTAAAACTAACTGCTATTGCAAATTTGCTCTCAATAGGCGGTAATATTATTCTTGTTTGTTTAAAACTAGTGGTAGGGTTCATTTTCAATTCTATCAGCCTAATAGCAGATGGTTTGGATTCTGTTCTGGATTTAGTATCTGCAACCTTTGCAGGAATTGGGGATAGAATAAGTCGAAAACCACCAGATAAAGATCATCCTTTTGGTCATGAGAAATTCCAGCTCGTGTTCAGTCTTGTGATTGCTTTCACATTATTTATCTCATCTTATCTCATTGCACAAGATTCAATCCTCAAATTGAGAGCTCAAATTCCTTATAAACTTGACAAATGGATTGCCATAGCAGCAGCTATTTCTTTTGTAGGAAAAATATCTATCGCATTTTACCTAGGGAGAATTGGAAAGAAACTAAACTCCCCAGTGTTTATCGCAAATGCTAAAAATTATCGAACTGATGCTATATCTTCAATTTTTGTAGCAATAGCATTTCTAGGATCTTATTTTGATCTATGGTGGTTTGATCCTGCGTGCGCTCTTATCATTGTTGTATTAATATTATTTACTGGTTACGAAATCATCAAGATGGTACTTCCAGAACTGGTAGACAAAGGACCAACAGAAGAGATAATCAAGAAATTGAAAGATATTGCACATTCTTTCTCTGAAGTAAAAGAGGTCCACATAATTAGATTAAGATCTATTTTGGGAGTCTACACAGGTGATTTTCACATCCTAGTTGATCCTGATCTTTCAATACTAGAAGCACATGAAATATCTGAAAAAGTAAAAGAAAAGTTAGAAGCAACAGGAACCTTTAGAGATCTGATATTACATATTGAACCTTTTACTCCAGAAGAAATAATTGAAGCAAAGGAATTAGACTGATTATCCTTCAAGAGAACGGGATTTTCTTTTCCAAGTTGTAAGTGTCAATCCAATTTCACCACAATGCAGATTTAAGTGATGAATATACTCATACAACCAATCCTCAACTGTCATTGAATATTCTTTATACGAACGAATATCTGAAAGATTCTTCTCTTTGACATCAACTAATTTTGATTCTATATCAGAAATAGCTTCATCATACCCCTCAATAAGTTCTTCCAGAGACAATTCTCCCTCTTTATCAAAATGGTATCCCTCCTCATTGTTATCTAAGATAACGTTTGCTATCCACATCTGATCATGAACTACATGCTGTATCAGCCATCTAACTGTATTTGCTAATTCATGTATTTTCCATTCAAGAATATCTTCTGGAAGATGTACCAAAAACTCTCTAAAAGTATCATGAGTTTTCTTAATCATTTCTCTGTAGAAATCAATTTTATTTGAACTCATAAGCATCTGAAAGCCACATCAAAACTATTTAAGCTCTGAGATGTGTTAAAAAAATGTAACATAGGAAGCAATTGAAGGAAAAGATTTTAATTATCCTTAATATTGATGAAATTGAATGCTTAAACTAGATTTAGAAACAGATGTTCTTATCGTAGGAGCTGGTCCAGCTGGAATTAGCTTAGCGATCAATTTAGGAAAAAGAAACATCAAGTGTATTCTTATCGACCAGAAGCCCAGAAAACTCGTAGGTTACAAACCTTGTGGGGACGCACTCTCACCAAATTCTACACGAAAATTGTTTGAATTATGTGGGATTCAGCAACCTAAAGATGAAGAAATATCTGAAAATCTAGAAACTGCTCATTTTCGTCCTGTTCTTGATTTCGAACTGAATCTTCCATTTGTTTCACAAACTGTTGACAGATTGAAATATGGTCAAAGACTTCTTAATTTATTAGTTGACTTTCCTTGGATAGAATTTAAACCAAAGCATAAAATTGTTGGAACTATTCTTAAGGACAATAAAATTGTTGGATGTAAGGTTCGACAACAGAATGGCAAAGTCATTAAGATATTTGCTAAAATAGTAGCAGATTGTTCTGGTGTCACAGGGATTGTTCGTAGGAATATCCCTCAGGAAGTATGTGACAAGTTTCCTACTAAAATTCCTAATACAGAAATCATTATATCCTATAGAGAAATTATCGAAACTCCAGAACCGCACAAATACCAGAAGCAAATGCGAATCGAGTATCACGATGTGATGGTACCACCAGGTTATTTCTGGATTTTTTCTAAAGGAGAGAATCTTCTCAACATCGGTGTTGGTTGGCTCATTAATGAAACCAACAAGAAAGAAAATGCAAGAAGAATACTTGAGATTCTACGAAACGAATTCTTCCCTGATGCAAAAGTTATTCATGCAGACGGAGATACACTCACAGGGAGATTACCTCTTTATTCGATGGTTGCAGATGGCTTTATTGCCTGCGGAGATGCAGCTGCTCTTGTAAATCCAATAAGTGGTGAAGGACATGGTCCTGCTTTATTGAGTGGTTATTATGCAGCAGAGTTTGTTGAACTAGCAATTAGGAATCAGCAAACTGATGAGAGATCACTCTGGGATTATAATGTAAAAATTTGGAATAACTATGGATATGATGGAGGACTCGGGATAGCAGTTCATAAGCTGCTGAATGCTGTTCCATTCAGTGATTTCTCATATCTTTTTGAGAAAGAGATTATTTCACAGAGTGATGTAGATGCAATAATGGATTCTACAGCTGTTAAGTTACCTATTTTTGAAAAAGTAAGGAAAGGATTGAGAAAACCAAGATTACTTTGGAAGGTAGCTAGGGGATTATTAATTGCAGAAAAAATTAAAAAACTATCTAATAATTATCCTAAAAATCCAGATGATTTTGATAAGTGGGTAAGAAAAATAAAGAGAATTGAGAGAAAGAAGCTCTAATCCTCAACTACTCTTCCATCTCTAATACTAATAATGCTGTCACAAGTATTAGCTATCGCCATGTCATGAGTAACAAGAATAACAGCTGTTCCCTTCTCTTTAACAAAACTTCGGATTAAATCAATGACAACTTTACCTGTTTGAGAATCTAAATCTCCAGTAGGTTCATCAGCGAAAAGAACTGCAGGATCATTAATCATCGCTCTAGCAATTGTTACTCTCTGAAGTTGACCTCCAGATAGTTTTATTGGAAATTGGTTTTGAAATCTCTCCAAACCTACTAGTTCAATTAATTCCAATGCTCTTTCTCTAGCTTCTTTTCTAGAAGTACCTATCATCAACCCTGGGAGCATAACATTTTCCAGAACCGTTAATTGTGGTATAAGGTTGTAGTATTGAAAGATGAATCCCATGTTCTTTCTTCTAAACATAGATAGTTCAGAATCAGATAGCATATCGATATTTTTTCCGGATAAGAATACTGCTCCTCTATTAGGTGTATCAAGACCAGAGAGTAAATTAAGCAGTGTAGTCTTACCTGAGCCACTTGGACCAACTATAGCGATCATCTCCCCCTTTTTGATATCTACATCTACTCCTCTCAAAGCATAAACAGTAGAACCTACTAATCGATATGTCTTGAAAAGTGAAACTCCTTTCAAAATTACATCTTCAGTTACTTGTATTTCTTTTTCTTTCTCAACAATTATCTCTGTTGGGATTGTCTGGAAATAAGCTAGGTCCCTGAATTTGTCTGAATAGAATTTCATCAATTGTATTTCTGTTAAAGATTGAATAAATATCTGAACTAAATCTGTAACATCTTTAGTTTCTGTGTCTGGAACATCCTTGAACTTATTGATTATACTCAATAGAACTTGATATGTACTCTTTACTGATTCCTGAAGATTATTGAGTCTTTTTATAAACTCATCACATGCTAACATTATATCCATTAACATCAAATAATCCATCAATGGTGTATAATCTAATTCGCTTACTTGTTCCAATAGATCTGAACGAACATCAGAAATTCTATGTATCTGTTTTAGTAGTACAGTTATAACTTGTTGAGTTGAAGAAAGTAGACCGAAAATTACTCTTAATGTTCTCCATAATTTATCACTTATGTTCTTCTCAATATCCTCAACTCTCCCTTTATCTAGTAGAAGCTTTGATAGCGATTCTATTGCTAATTCGAGAGAATCTAAAATAGGGGTTAGATTGTTAACACATCCTTTACCAAATTGAATTATTAGGAGATTCTCTGCGATAGCTCTCAAAGGAATATTCTGCTGTTTGTCAACTATTTCTCTCTTCAAGATTAAGTCTGGAAGCATAATAATATCTGGGTAATCTTTTGGAAAATCCCAGATTGCAATGAAGCTGTTTAATAAAACATCACTAACATGATTAATGACTCTGTCATCAATGTCATCAGATTTGTCTTCAATTTCTTTTATGAGTCCAGGTTTATTCTCTGTCTTTGATTTCTTAATTAATTGAATGAGAATTTTTGTAATATCCTTGATTTCGATATTTTGACTTATCTTTTTTGCATAAAGAGAACATTCTTTCTGACAATATTCTTGCATTATTCGTTCTACACTATTTACTACATTCTTTCTTTGTTCAGTTGTTTCTACTTGATTGAGTGGAAAATTACAATTAATGAATAAGAAAGTATTAACTTCAAGTGTTTCGAAAGAATTAGCTTTGAGCTTTCTCAATAGATATCTTTTGAATTTTCTAGTTAGTTCCTGAAGAGAATCTCTATCTAATTTGTTTATGAGAATTCCAATAGTTAGAGCAACTTCATTTGTGGAATTTTCTACAGTTTCTGTTTTACTTGCTATCATTTACTCACCCAATCCATAATCTACAACTTCCCCATCTACAATCCTTACAACTCTGTGGCAGAAACTAGCTATATATTCAGAGTGCGTAACCACTAAGAAAGTTTGTTGGAAGTTTTCATTAATTGAAACAAAGAGATTCATAATCTCTGTTGATGTATCTCTATCAAGATCACCTGTAGGTTCATCTCCAAGGATGATTGCTGGGTTCATCAGTAAAGCTCTTGAAACTGCTACTCTTTGTTGTTCTCCTCCTGAAAGCTCATTTGGAAAATGGTTAATTTTATCACCGAGTCCCATTTGTCTTAGCATCATCTTTGCTTCTTCTTCAGCTTCAAAACGAGTTGTTCTTGTTAGAAGTAATGGAAGAACAGTATTGTCTAATGCTGAGATGAATTCGAACAAATTGAAAAGCTGGAAGATATATCCAATGTTATTCAATCGGAAATTAGTCATTTCTACATCTGTTAAGTCGTTAATATCTTGACCGCTGATGTATATTTTTCCTTCAGTTGGTGCATCTATTCCACCGATTAAATTGAGTAAAGTTGTTTTCCCACATCCTGAAGGACCCATGATTCCAAGAATCTCTCCTTTCCTTATTTCCAAATTTACTCCCTTTAAGGCATGTACTTCCATTGGTGTATCTTGAGCGTAAATCTTATGCAGATTTTCTGTTTTTAGTATTATCTCTTCTTCCATTTTATCACCCTACATACCTCAATGCTTCAGCAGGAGTAATTCTGCTTGCTCTTATTCCTGGAACTATCGATGCCAGGAGTGCTATTCCTATCATTATTCCCGTATAGATGAATACTCTCGCTACAGGAATTACTAAATACCAATCATACAACCTTGCAAATGACCACCCCAAGAAAATTCCATTAATCAGTCCCATGATGAGACCTAATCCAGATATAATGAACAACTCTAACATAATCGTTCCAATAATCTGACTTTTCTTGTAGCCAATAGCTCTCATCATTCCGATTTCTCTTCTTCTTTCAGAAACGTTACGAACAGCAATGATAATCATCCCCATTGCTCCTACCACTAGACCAAAACTCACAAAGTATTGCATGAAATCAAATGTTTTCACTTGGAAATCTATCATCTCTAACATTTCTTCCCATACTGAGTAAGCTGATGCTGCAACAAACTCATTTTCTTGAATTAACACTGAATCATTAGAATTGAAGAAGTGTTCAATATTTTCTGCAATTTCTTTGTTCCTACCTTCTCTAAAATCTTCATTTGTACTAACCAAATACTTGGTATGTCTTGGATAAAGATCAAAAGTCAGTATCTCTGGTATCAAATCTTCAGTTACCAACATACTTGGAAAACCACCCATCAAACCAAATGGGTATTGATTAACAGTAGCAAGAACTATGACTCGAAAAGTATTTCTTATGAAAAGCCCCTTGAAAGTGGTTATATTGAAGATATCACCTGGAGAGAGAGCTGGACTTGTAGAGATAACTGTTGGAAGACCATTTTCCTCATCTATTTCTCCATTTTCATTGATTTTAGATCTATTGTAGAAAAGATCCCAAATCTCATGACTATATTCTCGTTGATATTCTTCTGATGCAGCTGGATCATATTTATCATTCAAATCTCCAAGAGACAAACCTAAAACGAAATCAAATCTATAAGTATCACCTGTTTTGAAAG
>JAEOTK010000036.1 GCA_016839875.1 Candidatus Heimdallarchaeota archaeon | reverse complement strand
TTCCCTTAGCTGGAATAGAAATAACTAGTACATCAGCTATTGCTGTATTTGCAGCTACTGTATGGTCAGATTACGATTTTGCTTTAAGTAATAGAGATAATACCTATTTCACCTGGAATATTATAGAATATCTACTAGAAATTGATCTAGAATCTAATGATGATTATACTCCTGTGACTCCAACAACTCCAACAACTCCAACTTCCCCAACTGATGCTACAGCTTTTCCAATAGCTAGTCTATTACTGATTCTAGCAAGTATGGTTGTTGTAAAATCAATAAAGAGAACAAGAAAAGAGTAAATCAGTTGAAATGTCAAGATTATTTCTTCATTCTTCAGTAAGAAACTCATAGACCTTTGTCAATGCATCTTTGTTATTCGACCAGTGTAATAACCCATGGGCTTCTTCAAAGCTACACCATTTCCATTCGACGTGTTCATCTTCTCGAATAGTTGGATCTTCTTGTTGTTCTATACGAGCTATGAACAGAAATTCGGTCCATTCTTTTGTACCTTCAGGAAATAAATGAAGGCTTTTCTCCTTTATAGGAAGTTTATATGATTCCTCTGTTTGGAAGATGAATTTAGGAATATAGCTTGTTTCTTCTAAGAGTTCTCTTTTAGCACATTCAATAAGTGGTTCTCCTTCATCTACGCTTCCAGTAACTCCTTGCCAAAAACCCCCAGTTTCTTCAGTTCGTTTCAATAGAAGAAACTCCCATTCATTTTCAACTTGACGAACAGGATATACTAATGCTATGTGTGGAATTTTCATTAAAGCAGAGAGGAAAGTATGTATTAAAATAATTTTCTTTGTAAGTTAGGTTGTTTCATTGAAGAAAGGGAATTTCTCAGCTTATTTCTTCTTTCCTCTTCTCTATATGTCGAAATACTGAACCCCACATGAAGTTATCTTCTCTCTCTTTAACTTCGAAATTGTTTGTATGCATCCATTTTGTGAGTGATGCTTTTGCTTGCTCATCATACTTGCCATTAATCTCTCCATCATAGAATCCATCGAGTTTTAGAACTTCCTTGATTATTTTCATTACGTCTTTTTCTAGCTTAACCTTGTCATCGGGATCATCTCTATTAAGTAGAGAAAGATTATAGAGCTCAAACACCCTTCTAAGTTCCTTTATAG
Organism: Candidatus Heimdallarchaeota archaeon; assembly: GCA_016839875.1. The sequence continues at coordinate 1,309 of JAEOTK010000036.1, read as the reverse complement.
GATGTTCATGATCATCCACTCTTACATCAACGTACCTATCAGTTCCCCCATCATATGCACCATGCTCTTTTACAATTAAGATAGCTGCAGATTGTTTTCCTCTATTATCCCCTCCTGCTTCTTGACCTTCTTTTAACGCTACTAGAAGTTTTTCTACTAAATCTCCCTTTGTTTCTTTGAAACCATGAGACATCGCATAAACAGTTTCTTCAGATACAAGAATATTCCCTTGACAAGTATAGTTCTCACCAGATACATGACCTGCCCAATCGAAGCATTTCTCTCCTGTAAAAGAAGCTACATCTCCATAAGAATCAACTATACCTACTTGCCTATGTTCTCTTTTTGCATCATGTTTAGTCAATAATGATATTGTTTCTTCTGCAGTCAATCCTTGTTCAAGTAATGCTAGTCCATTTGGACCATATGTTGTGTTACACCAAGCTTGTGTTGCTATAGCTCCAACATTTGCTTTAGCATATGGAACTATACTACCTACTGCTACGAATTTTGATTGAACTGCGACTCCCCACTCTTTGTTTTCTGGATCAAAAGCTACTATTGAAAACGTCATACCTATCAATGTAAAATCTCAATCATCAATAATAAGTTTTATCGCAAATTGTTCTCAAAAACGAAGAAAATTTTACGAGAATAATACGAGGGTAATTCGCATTTTGTCGGAAGGATTCTTTAATCTAGGCCATTCTCACAGCTTAAGAGCTAGTATTTCGAAAAAATGATTAATTACCTAGAAAGATTTTTCTTAATCTAGATAGAAATACAAGATTAACAACTTATTTTATTCTTGGTTCACTTATAATCTGCAAAGAATTTCCTTCCGAGTCCTTCATTTGGAAAAAGGAAACCATCTTTGGTATATCCTCAATATCGGTAGTCTCAATATTCTTCTCTTCTAAATACTTCTTAGTTTCCTCAAGATCAGGAACATCGAAAGTAAGTACACCAGAGTTAGGTAAATACTCATGATTTTGATCAACAGGATTCAATCCAAGTCTTGCAATTCGACCAGGCAAATAAAATTCACACCAACCACCATCTGGACCATTATACCAAGAAATTTCAAAATTGAAAATATCTTCATAGAAATTCTTAGCGCGTTCTAGATTTACTACTTTGAGTTGAAAGTATATATTTCTTATAGAAATAGGATATTCTCTGTAATCAATCATGAATTTACGAAAACACCTCATTTGAAAAAAGCTATTGTCAGACAAGAAAAAAACATATTAGTGTATAATATTCTCAAGAACCATGAAACTTGAGGATATTCAAGATTATTTTAAAC
>JAEOTK010000240.1 GCA_016839875.1 Candidatus Heimdallarchaeota archaeon | reverse complement strand
TCACAATTATCATGTTCATTGTATTTAAAATTATGTGCAAATATTTACACAGAGATTTCGCTTTAAAATTTTATACGAAAAAAAACTCTGTTCCATTTTTCTAGGTTTATAAGTCTTATCATGAAATGTCAATACTATTCCTGTTAGAGAAAGAAGAAAATGCGATCAATACTCAGTTTAGAAGCAATTGCTCTTCTTGTGTTTCAGAGCCATTAATCCTCATCTATAGCATTTCTATTTTTTTAGAATTACGTTTCCAACAATCTGATAATGGGTTTCATTGAACTGTATTTATCTTCTCATGCGCTAGATAGATTATGGCAGTATTATTAACTGGGGCATTTGGTAATGTTGGACAGAGAACGCTAGAGATTCTACTAGAGAAAGGTTACTCTGTTCGCGTTTTTGATCTTAAGAATCCAAGAAATTCAGCTATCGAATCAAAATTAAAGCAACTTGGGGAATTTGAGACAATCTGGGGAGATATAAGAGATAAAATAACAATCAGAAAGATAGTCAAAGGTGTGGACCACATCATCCACTTAGCAGCTATAATCCCCCCGCTTGCATATGAAAAACCTGAGCTAGCTTATGATGTGAATGTCAAAGGAACATCCAATATTATTAATGCAATTGAGAGAATGAAAAGTCCTCCACGATTCATCTATGCTTCTTCTATAGCAGTTCATGGAAATAGGATGAATAAAGAACCACCTACAAGAGTAGATGACCCATTTGATCCATTAGATTATGATAATTATGCTCATCATAAGATAGAAATTGAAAAGAAATTATGGAAAAGTAAAATTCCATGGACCATCTTAAGATTTTCAGCAATAACACCTTTTGAGCTATCTTGGAATATTCCAGATTTAATGTATGATGTTCCTTTAGATCAGAGAATTGAGATAGTAGATTCCAGAGATGTTGCACTAGCATGTGTGAACGCTATTAAAGCTGATGTGGTTGGAAAGACTTTATTCATAGGTGGAGGAAAAGGTAATCAACTATATCAGAGAGAATTTGTTGGAAAGATGCTAAGTGTTTTAGGCATTGGAATGTTACCTGAAGAGGCGTTTAAACCTGTAAAAGATGTGAAGGATTTCTATCATTGCGATTGGATGGATACAAAAGAAGCTCAGGAATTACTAAAATTTCAACAACACTCATTTGATGATTTTCTAAATGTATTCAAGAAGAAAATATGGTTTCGACGATTATTGATTGCATCTTTTAGACCAATAGTAAGAGCGATTTTATTGAATAAATCCCCATATTATACAAAGAAGAAAAGAAGTGAAAAGACAAGAACAAAAGCAAAAGGAAAACCTACTTTAGGTTAGGTATTTCATTTCCTTTTTCTTTCTCTTTTTTCTAATATCCAATTTTTTAAGAATGGTAAGATATATATATCATTAAAAAAGATTTTTTTCGAATTTATATCGAATTATCAAAGATAAAACAATTATGGTGATATAATTGAGTAAAGAGAAAACAAAGAAAGAACTTGTTGTTGGTATAGACCTAGGGACAACAAACTCAGGAATTGCTCACATGGTAGCAGGAAAACCTGAGATTATTCCAAATATTGAAGGTGGAAGAATTACACCTAGTGTTATTACATTTAATGAAGATGATACCAGAACTGTAGGAATTCAAGCTAAAAGACAAGCTATAGCTCTTCCTGACAGAACTTGCAGAAGCATAAAACGAAAGATGGGAACAGAGTATAGATTCAAAGTTGAAGATAAAGAATATAGACCTGAAGAAATCTCTGCAATGATTCTCACTAAACTAAGGGATGATGCTGAAGCATATCTTGGACAAAAAATCGAAAAAGCCGTCATTACAGTTCCAGCATATTTCAGTGATTCACAAAGACAAGCTACAAAAGATGCTGGTGAAATTGCAGGATTAGAAGTGCTTCGTATTGTTAATGAGCCTACAGCTAGTGCTCTAGCATATGGTTTAGATAAAGAAGGAGCAGAGAGTGTCCTAGTTTTCGATCTTGGTGGTGGGACTTTTGATATCTCAATTCTTGAATTAGATGATGGTCTTTTCAAAGTAATAGCTACATCAGGAAATAATCTACTTGGTGGTGATGATTGGGATGATCGAATTATTGATTGGATTGTTGATGAATTCAAAAAGAAAGAAGGAATCGACCTTACAAAAGATTCGAAAGTAGTACAACGATTAAAGGATGCAGCTGAGGAAGCTAAAATTGAATTAACCTCTAAGTTAAATACAAAAATAAGCCTTCCATATATAACAGCTGATGCATCAGGTCCAAAACATCTGGATTTAGAGCTTTCTAGAGCAAAATTTGAGGATTTGACCAAAGAACTTGTAGAAAAATGTGCAGGACCTTCAAGACAAGCAATGAAGGATGCAGGTTTCAAAGCTGGAGATATAGACAAAGTCATTCTAGTAGGTGGCGCAACAAGAATGCCTATGATTAGAGAGATGGCAAAAGAGATGTTTGGTAAAGAACCTCACAAAGGTGTTGCTCCAGAAGAAGTTGTTGCTCTTGGAGCAGCTGTTCAAGCTGCTGTTTTAGCAGGAGAAGTAAAGGATATTCTCCTACTTGATGTAACTCCTCTAACTTTAGGTGTAGAAACACTTGGAAATATTTCAACTCCTCTTATTGAACGAAATACAACCATCCCAGTAACAAAGAAGAATGTCTTCTCAACTGCAGCAGATATGCAAACTTCTGTAGAAATTCATGTTTTACAAGGAGAAAGAACAATGGCTTCTGACAATATTACTTTGGGACGTTTTCAACTAGTAGGTATTCCACCAGCACCACGAGGTATTCCTCAAGTAGAGGTTTCTTTTGATATGGATGCAAATGGAATACTCCAGGTTTCAGCAAAAGATCTTGGAACTGGAAAAAAGCAAAGCATAGTCATCCAATCATCACATTTATCTGATGATGATATTCAAAAAATGAAAAATGATGCTGAGAAATATAAGGAAGAAGACCAACAACGAAAAGAAATTGTTGAAGTTAAAAATTCTGCAGAACAAACAATCTACATGGCAGAAAAAACATTCAAAGAACTAGGAGACAAAGTTACTGATTCCGAAAAGAAGATCATAGAAGAAAAGAGTGAAGAGCTTAAAAAAGAAATGGAAACTGAAGATGTAGAAAAAATCAAAACTAAAACAGAAGAACTTCTTCAAGAAATGTCAAAAATTTCTCAACGAATTTATGCTGAAACAGGTCAAGCTCCCGGCGGTCCTCAACCAGGTGCTGAACAATACGGTCCTGTTGACCCTGGAGCAGCTGAACCAGCAGTGCAACATGACATCGATGAAGAACAAGTTATTGATGTTGATTACGAACCTGTAGAAGATGATGAAGAATAAATTATCGGTTTCTCTCAAACCGATAAAATTTTTATCTCCTTTTTTTTCACTATTGTATTCATAGTACTAAACTAGAGAGGAACAACGATGTCTGATAAAAGAGACTATTATGAGGTTCTTGGACTTTCAAAAGATGCTACTGATGCTGAAATCAAGAAATCCTTCCGGAAGAAAGCAATGGAATATCATCCAGACAGAAATCCAGATGATCCAAATGCTGCAGAAAAATTTAAGGAAGCTACTGAAGCTTATGATATTTTATCAGATCCTGAAAAGAGATCAGCTTATGACCGTTTTGGTTTCGCAGGCGTTCAATCTAATTTCTCTGGTGTAAATGCTGCAGATTTCTCCACTTTCTCTGATTTATTTTCTTCTATTTTCAGAGAAGATTTCTTTGGGGATGATCTTTTCAGTATGTTCTTTGGCGGAAGAGGAAGACAAAGAAGACCTTCTGGACCTCAGAAAGGTTCTGATCTACTTATGAATTATGAAATTTCTTTCAAAGAAGCAGTTTATGGTGCAAAGAAAACTGTTGATGTACCTATCAAGAAACTCTGTACGGAATGTGAAGGTTCTGGAGCTCAAAAGGGCACCTCTCCAAAGAAATGTTCAGAATGTCAAGGTTCAGGTATGGAAACAGTGTCACGTCAAATGGGTTTTACACGTTACATCACACAACAACCTTGTTCTAAATGTCAAGGAAAAGGCGAGACTATATCTAAACCTTGTAAGGTATGCAAAGGTTCAGGAAGATCAAAAGAGAATGAAAGGATTAAATTAGAAATCCCTCCTGGTGTCGATTCTGGCTTTCGATTAAGGATAAAGAGTAAAGGAGAAGATGGTCGTCTTGGAGGTGGTCGTGGTGATCTTTACATCAGACTGATTGTTGAATCGCATCCTTTCTTTAAACGTCAAGGAGATAATATTATCGTTGAAGTTTCAATATCTTACCCATTAGCTATTTTAGGGGGAAGCTTCACAATACCCACTCCATATGGTCCTGAAAAAGTAAAAATTCCTAAAAGTACTAAAGTTGGGGATATATTAAGACTTCAACGTAAAGGAATTCAAAGAAAAACTCCTTATGGAATGAATTACGGAGATTTTCTAATAGTAGTTCAATATGATATACCCAAGAAACTATCAGAAGAACAGAAAGAATTAATGGAAAAACTGAAAGAAGCAATGCCTCTACCTAAAGAACAAGAAGCTTTGTTCAAAGAACTCATTGAGGATGCAAAAAATAACGATGTTGAATACTAGTTTTGCTTAAAAACTTCAGATACTTTTTTAATTTCAATCTACAATTATTTACTAATGAGTAATGAAGAATTTGTACGTTGTACTAATTGTGGTAATTTGAATATCAAAGGAACTGCACTCTGCATCTTCTGTGATAATGATTTAGCAGATGCCCCTATATCTACAGAGGAAGCTTCACCAGAAGCTTTGGAAAGTGCTCCTAGTGTACCTAAAGAAGCAGTACCAGAAGTTAAAGAAGCTACAGAAGTTCAAACTGAGGATACTATCCCAATCCCCAAAATTCCAGGTGTTGATGATTTAGATGAAAAAGACGAAAAGAAACCTAAGAAAGAGGAAGTAGAAGCTGAAGTAGAAACCAAAGTCAAAGTAGACAGAACACAAAACTCGTTTGGAAAGAAGCTAGTCTTCATAACATTGTTTACTTTCTTAATCAGTCTAGTTCATTATGCTCTAAACTTACTTACTGCTTACGTATCTATTGATTTTACGGATCCAAATATTCAAGTTCCTCCAATTCCAAGCAATTTGAGTACTTTAGTGAACATAAGTGCACTTTCTGTAATTCTAGGAGTGTTTTTCGCAATAGTTATTAGCTATCTATTAGGTAAAATTGTTCACATCTATTCAGATAAAAAATCTGCAATAATCAAATGGTCAATTTATGCGATATTTCTAGACATTGTAGTGAATGCTGGTTTAGCAATAGGATTAATTGCTTTAACTGATGCACTTGGTGTATTGTACGATATTCTTTATGTCTTTCTTGCAGGTTCGTTCATTATCTTTGCATTTATTAGTTTGGTGTCGTTATTCATTCCAATGATATCTGGCACCTTTCTACTCTATGTTCAGATAGACAAGATTTTCTTCCCACGAAAATATAAGGCATGATAGACTCTGGTGAATCTGGTGGGATTCGATGACAAACTTAGCAAGTTCCTGAAGCATGAAATTGATTCGATAAACCTACACCTACCTAAGAAAAAGGTTTCATTGGATAACGCTAGGCAAGGTTACAATTTCTATATTAACAGAGAAGAAATACAGTTACTGATAGATAAAAAGGAAATTGATTTACTAGTAGATATTTGCCCTAAGGATAAAATCAAAGATGCTCATCTCCCAATTTTGATAATCAGAAGAAGAGATTTGGGAAGAGGTACTTTTGTAATTGCTGGAGAGTTAGTTGAGCAATACATAGTACTAAAAGCACTTAAGAAATTAGAAATAGACTGGGATCAGTTCAGAAAGAATCCAGATATTTCCAGTTCAACATTTTTATACAAGCCAGATTTAATTGATCTTCGAAAGACATTACCAACCAGTACGATAATAGGTTTTTCATAACAAGGATAGATGAATATGAATAAATACAAGATTTCAAAAGAAAATCATCTTAAGCGAATAGAAAGAATTAGAAATTTTGAAGAGAAAAATGACCTTGGATCTATGGTCTTCTTTAGTCCATTATCGATTTATTATCTAACAGGGTACCATTTTATTCCCACAGAGAGACCAATTGCATTTGTTTTACCAACTACTGATGAGCCATGGTTTTTTGTTCCTAGATTGGAACAAGAGCATCTGATTGAGAAGATTCCTTGGGTAGAAAGAGAAATTTATTTCGAATATCCAGATCTCAAGCATCCCGCAAAAATATTCATTGAGAAACTAGAAGAAAGAAAGGTAACAAGTAAGAAAATAGGAATGGAATCCCCAACATTTTCTAGTTATTGGGGATATGAAGGACCTAAACTTACAGATCTCTTAAAGAATAAAGCTAAGCATGAGCTACATCCTTCCTTAATAACAGAAATTCGAAAGATAAAGGATGAAGAGGAACTTAGATTAATCAAGATTTCAGCTAAATATGGAGATTTTGCTCATCATCTTCTGCAAGAATATACAGCTGAAGGAAAGAATGAAGTTGAGGTATCACTTCAAGCATGTATAGATGCTTCTAAGAAGATGCTTGATGATCTAGAAGGTTTTGTGCCTAGAGGGCTTTTACCTGCTCATGCTGGTTATAGAGGTCAGATAGGTGAATGGTCAGCTATTCCACATTCAGTGATAGAAAAGACAATCTTCAAACGTGGGGATGTTTTAGTTACTGGTGCATCTGCTAATGTCTCAGGTTATCATTCAGAATTAGAAAGAACTATGTTTATTGGACAACCTGATGAAAAGCAGAAGAAGTATTTTGATGTGATGAAAAGATCTCAAGATGCCGCATTAGAAGCATTTCAACCTCACGCCCCTTGTAGTGAAGTAGATAAAGCTGCTAGACAAGTAATCAAAGATGCTGGATTACAGCACCTAACTCAACATCACACTGGACATGCTATTGGTATGGAAGGACATGAAGCTCCATTTTTAGATATTGGAGTAGAAGAAATAATGAAGCCTGGAATGGTATTTACTTGTGAACCAGGAATTTATGAATATAAATTTGGAGGATTCCGTCATTCAGACACTATAATTATTACTGAAGAGGGTTCTGAGCTAATAACACCATATCCAAGAGATTTAGATGATTTAATTATCTAATTTCCTCTCTTTTTTTTGTTAGTATTAATATCTCCTTTTTATCAACAAAAATAGTTTCCTCAAATTGAGTTACAGGAGCATTTTTTGCTTCCACAAGTATTGGATATCCATGTATAATTTGTTCATTTAATAGTTGCTTCTGAGCTATCTCAACTTCCTTTAAAGGAAATCCTGCGTTGTAAACCCATCTCCAGCTAAAAGGAAGCATATGAAATTGATCTTTGATAAATTCGTATATCTTTTTCACTCCTTCAGGTATTGAGTCTTCTTTGAAACTTCTGTACTGTCTATAAATTGTTTCATAGTTTTCGTCTCTTACCTTTCCTACTCCTGTAGTAGCAAAAGGTTCGATTGCATATGCATTCCCGATTTCAAAGATATGTGCGTCATTTCTAGCATTCTTTGGCACTTTATAATTTGGAATAGAAAGTCCTCCATGGAGTGAGTATTGATAAAGAGAGTGTCCACTAAGATTGATAATCGGTTTAAAACCTGCTTTCTTAATGATTTGTTCAACGATTGTACCCACTCTGTATACACTAGAATTTGGTTGGATATTATCAACAGCTTCTTCGAAAGCTTGTTGTGCTACTTGTTTCATCTGTTCCCATTTTTCATCGAAAACAAAAGTTCGGGCTGCATCTGATAAATATCCATCAACAGAAACACCCGCATCTATCTTCACTATTGATTTGTCTGGTATAGTACTTTTATCATCAATGATTGGAGAATAATGAGCTGCAATCTCATTGATTGAGATGTTAACTGGAAAAGCTGGTTGTGCGGATTGCTTACGAATGAAATCTTCAATCTTCTCAGCTATAGTAATGAGTTTTTCTCCGGGTTTTGTCAAAGTTTCTGAATAATCCAGTGCTTCTGCAAGAATTTGTCCAGATTTTATGTAGTTTTGTTTTGAAGTATCCATTTTGTTGTCAACCTTTCACAGTATCCAAATTGAGCATTCTCATATATTATTTGTGTTTCATCAATTTCATATCACCTGTTTGCATAAAAGATGTAAAGAGAGATTTCCCTAGATCCGTTGTAAGAAGTATTGTTTTTGTATTTCCGCGTTCACCATTGGTTTCAAACAATCCCATATCTCTAAATTTGGTTATATTCCATTTTATTGTGGAAAATGATAAACTGAATTGCTTAGAAAGAATATCAGATATTTTGTTAATTGACATAGTATGCCTTTCGTCCAGAATTTTGTAGGTAGCAAAGAATATTATTTTTTGTTTATCCTTTAATTGATCGTATAAAATCAATAAACTTCTGTCTAATAAATCATTAAGAAAAAGAAGACTATTCTCAAGCTCTCTTATCCTCTTCTGTGCAAAGATGATCCCTTCTTTCAATTGTTCTTCTCTTAATTGAGTTCCAAATTGTTCTTCGGAAATCAACAAAGCGTTCACCCATTGTCATCTTTTCACCTCTATGTTTTAAGCTAAACTAATGTTATCATTAACATTTTTATGTTTTTCTACATCGAAGGAAAGTCCTCCTATTCTAAAATGTCTAAAATTCCGTGAAACTAAAAGGGGTTTTTAATCTTCATCTTTCATAGATTTTATAAGTAGTAAAATACTATTAGGAAATTGAAAAAGAAGTGAGGATAGAAATGAGTACAGATAGAAGTAGACTTTTTCTTCCATGCCAACCTTCAGATTTTTATGGTTTAAGAGAAAAAATCAATGAATTCACAGATTTCGTAGCTCAGAGAAAAAAGAAAGAAGTTAATGCAAATTCTGTGCTAATAGTTGGTGAGGAAGGAACAGGTAAAAGTTCGTTCCTTCTGAAACTATCTTCTTCAGTTATTGGACGCAAGGATATTGCTCAAAATATAGAGTTAATACCAGAAGAAGAGAGTTTATTCAATTTCTTTAAAGAATGGAAGAATTATATTGATGAGCTTTCACCTGAATGGAGATCTGTTTTAGAGAAAGTGAGTAAAAAGAAGTTAGGTGATTCATTACCTGCATTGAATGAACAAATTAAAGTTCCCACAGATAAAACCTACACCAGTCATTATGTTGAATTATTTTTTGAGAATCTAGAAAAAGTAAATCAAAAGCTCGTAGAAACAGAAACAATGCTTTATTTCTTCATAGATAACCTTCAGCTTTTCAAATTCATAGATTACAAAGAATTCTACCCAATATATGCTTCAATAATAAAGAGATTGTCAGATTCTGATTACAACATATTAGTTGTTTCTGCGTTTAACGAACAATTCCTATTTGATTTTGACTATGAGAAATACTTGACTGATTACTCATCAGTTATAAAAATTGAAGCTCTTTCTGTTTCTGATACAGAGATATATCTGCGAAGAAAGGCTTCTGATAAGCTAAATCAAGGAGTTCTAGATTTAGTTTCTAATAGTCAAAGAACATTCTTTGATTTAAATCTTGGATTATCATTCATTTCAGGCGGACTAGAAATTGAAGATTTTGTAGAACGAAATCTAACAAAATTACTAGAATTGAATGAAGATGAAGATTTAGTTCTAGCAGAAATGTCTTCTTACAACGAGAACTTGTTTCCAATAGAACAACTCACTGCCTATGTTTCACTTGATGCATTGAAATCTCTAGAAGAAAAAGAGATAATTTGGATAGGTTCAAAATATATCAGACTCCTTCAAGAATCACTTCTGAATGCTCTCAAATTTAGAATGAGACTATTCAGTCCATTAACAACATTAATGGTTCAATTAGATACGATTATAGATAATTTAGAGAATAATATAGCTCCTTCTAGTAAATCAATCGAGTTAGTAGAAAAACTGGCTTTGAAGATTAGAGACCGATTAGCCTATTTCGCTGTAGCTGCTAAAATTCAATCAGTTACTACAGTTTGTATGAACAAAAAAATGTTCCAAGCCGCATATGATTTCGCTTTAATCAATGCTCAACAATTTGAACAAATAAACGAGCTAGAGCAAGCAGGAGGATTCTGTGAATCTATTGCACGGAATTTTGAAGAGAGGGAGTTTTACTTTGCAGCAAGACTTTATGTTAAATCTGCTCTTTATTATGATTCTGTTGATGAAGAACTTAAAGCAAACAGATCCTATGCAAGAGCAGCAGATCAATTTGAAAAACTAGCATTTTCACTCTCTATTGATAAAAATGAATATGCTATTAGGGGATATCTAAAATGGAGCTTGGACTGTTTTAGAAATATGGGAGATAAAAGTAATTTTGAAAGAATACGAAAGAAAGCAATTGATTTATTTGAAAAAGATAGTATTCATTATGGTTACTTTGATTCAATGAAATATGAGAGGGAAGAGGAAGTGCAAATTGAACCTCCAAAACCTGAGGTTGAACCTGAAGTTGAAACTGAATCTGAAGCTGAGGTTGAGTCAGAAGGTGAATCTGAAGCTGATTTAGAAGCTGAAAAGGTTGAGGAAATATCAATTGAAAATATAGAAAAGGAATTAGATTTTTAGGTGTAAAAAATGTCAGAAAGAATAGATAAAGATTTGGATAAAATAAGAAGAGAAATAGAAAATCTTGAAAGCGAGATTATTAATTTTAAAGAATCACTGGAAAATGTATTAGATTTACAAAAATACTATCAGATTCTTGCAACTCTTATTCAGAATAAATTTATTACATTGAATGAAAATCTGCGTAGTTTAATTGAAAATAATAAGTCCTCATTAGATGAGCTTATCGAACAAAATGTATTGGAAGATAAGAAATTAGTAAATGAGTGGACAACTACTCAAACTGAATCAGTTAGTAATAAGTTAGAAGCTACAAAAAATGATTTAGCTGATCTGAAACAATCATTTTTAGGCCTTTTATCTCAAAATAAGGAGAAATTTGACGATTATTCATCATCATTGAGCGAAAATATTGATTCAATTCTTAAAACACATGAGCAAGATTTTGAAAGATTAGCAAATAATCAAGTAAATGCTTTTAGAAAAGTTATAACTTCTGTTAAAGATAATGTTGGAGAGATTAAGGAAAATAGTGTCACAACTTTCGAGAAAAATGCAGAAGAGATGAAGAATAAACTCAGCGATAATATTAACATTACAGAAAATATCATGATAGATTCTATTGAACATCTCCGTTCTGAATACGGTGATAAACTTACTGAGAATATGGAAACGATTTTTGAAAGTTTCAATAGAATAAAAAGTGAATTAGGGCAGCTTGTTAATAATGCAGTTCAAAGGATTCAGGTGGAGCTTTCAGGTGTATCTGATACAATGGATAAATATCTAATTGATGAGATTGCTAAGATTCAAGAAGTTCTTGGTGAATACGAAAAAGGAATGTTAGATGTCAATGAATTTGCTATGACTAATTTTAACACATCAAAAGAATCAATGATAAAATCGTATGAAGAATTATCAAATAAGCAATTAACAGAACATAGTTCAGAATTACAAAGCTTCGAGAAGGAGTTTCATAGTGATATTGATGAGATGTTAGATTCCTTCTCTGTCCAATCTGATACAATGAAGGGAGATGTGAAATCAGTCATTTCAAAAGAGCAAGAGCAGCTAAATGGAATTTTTGATGAAAAACTATCCACCTTAAGTGAGCAACTAAGTCAGTTACAAAATGAAACAAGTAGCAAAGTAGATGGTAGAATAGAATCACTTGAGCAAGAGATTACAGAAATTAAAAGCTCAATTGTAAGGACAAGCGAGCAAATTTCTTCAAGGTTAGATTCTAATCAAAAAGACTCAACTGCTGAAATCGCATCTCTATCATCTTCAGCGAAGAGTCAAATAGCAAGTACTCAAGAAACAACTATGTCTGATTTAGAGACTGAAATAAAAGATCACACAAGAAGTGCTGAACAAGCTGAGAAATTAAAACGCGATTTAATAAGCAAAGTAGAAAGACTAGAGAAAAATATTGAGTCGATTAAAAACGAATTGTATGGTTAGTGAAGAAAATGGAAGGCACATTAGAAAAAATAGGTTTATCGAAAGATGAAATACAAGTATATGCAACCATTGTTCAATTTGGTTCCAGAACTATAGGTCAAATTCAAACATATTACAAACAATCTTCAGATGTAATAAGAGGTGCAATTAACAGTTTAGTTGGTCGAGGATACATAAAAGAAGTTAAAGCTAAAAATACTGAAGGAACTTCTTATTTCATACCTTTACCTCCTCAAATCAAACTGACTGAAGATGTATCTATAAGGCTAGAAAATGAGCTGAAAGCTTTAAGTGATGATGTCAAAGCTGACTGGAATAAAACAATGCAAAATTTCAGATCTCAGCTGGGTTCTTTTCATGAAAATATAACTCAGAATGCTGACAATCATGCAGGAGAAATTAACACTGTAACAAAACAATTTCTGGATACATTATCAAATGTAGTTGCAACAAGTAAAACTGAGTTAGCTGAGATAGTGGAAAGAATCAACTCAGAAACAACATCTCTATCATCAACAAATAGTGAACTAATAGCAAAATCTGCTCAAAGAGTCAGAGAAAATGTCCTCTCATCTTTTGATTCCACAATTCACAAGATTGGGGAACATCATGAAGCATTTAAAGTTAAGATTGAGGAGACTTTCGGTACTCTCAAACTGGAACACAATGAGAGAACAAACTTACAATTAGAAGCAATCTTGGAAAAGGTTGAGGGAATACAAGGAAGTGTTTCAGAGCAACTACAGCTGTTTTCAGAAATTGCAGCAGGAAAGAATACAGCTATCAGTGATAGAACAAATGAGGCTGTTAATAAATTAACAACAGATTCAAACGTAATAGCTCAAGATTCTACAAATAAACTTAGCAACACAGTAAATAAAATCGTTGCTGATTATGATAAGAAACTAGATGATTACCAGGCTAAAGTTAAGGAAATATTAACTTCACTTAACGACGAATTAAAGAAACTAGAGGAAGCAACAACAACAAGAATAAGAACTTCTATAGATAAATCAAAAGAAACTGTTGTCAGTATTCTAAAAGAAAATGAGAATCAGTTTGTTGAACTTCTGAATAAAACAAAAGTTGATTCTGTTGAAAAATTAGGTGAACTAATTACACAAACAGAAAGTAAAACTGAAGAGATGAAAAATGAGCTTGGTGGCGTTCTTACTAACTATCTTAATGACTTCAAGAAGAACAGTGATGGGCTGTTAACCCTTCTAAAGAAAGGTCTTGACAGCGGATTCAAAGTATTTGAAGAAAACCTTACCTCTTCAATTGAGAAAGTTAGTGATCAAATTAAGTTATTCATCAAAGATATTATGTCTACATTTGAAGAAACTTCAGATACTTATCTCAAGAGATTAGCTAAAACCACAAGCAATTATCAAAATTCTCTAAAAGAAAGATCTGAAAACTTCAGTTCCACTCATGATGAATTCAAGAAGAATTTCAGTTCTAATCTCAAGGATTTGAAGAATACTGTTGTTACTAATATTACCGAAAATGTAAATGCAAATAATGAAAATGTTAAGAATCTTATACTTGAGAAAGAAGAAGATTTCAAGAGCAATATTGATATCTTTACAGATGATTTCTCAAAACGAGGAAGGGATATAAGAGATGAGGTTCCTAATCTGGTTCAAATTAACTATCAAGCTAGTTTGGAAAGAATAAATGAATTGGACGATCAATTCAAAACAGCTATGTCAAAAATTAGAGAGATCAATAGTAATTTTCAAGGATTAGATCAGAAACAACTTCAACGAGTCTTTGGAAAAGACGATGGTCCAAGAATGGCTCAGCTTATCGGTAGTATGAACAGAGATATTGAGTTATTAAACGACAGTGTCGGTACAAAGATTGAGGACATGATTCAAACTTTTTCAAGCTCTATGACTAGTTTATCCAATGAGATTTTTGAGAAGATTAATGCTAGACTAGACGAACTTGCACAATTTAAGAATAATACTCAACAAAGTATAAGTAGTTCACTTGAAAATTCTAGAAACCAAATTAGTTTACAATTTTCTAGTTCATTGGATGACATGAAGAATACCATTTCGGAAACATATGATACATATGAAGAACAGTTCAATGAAATTCAAGAAACAAGTACAAGCGAATTGCAGGGTGTAATAGGTGCTGAATCTAAAGCGTTCAATGATGTCTTCCAATCTATAAAGAAATCTCTGGAGGATTTAGTGGATGTTGCTAAATCATCAGAAGAAGAAGTAGAAGGCGAAAAGACTGTAATGCAAATGCATATTGAAGAAGGACTAAAAGCACTTCAATCGACAAAAGAAGAAATTTTCAATTTGATGAAAACAAATAATACAAAAGTTATGACCAATCTTCAGGAGACACTCAAAGCAAATATCGATAAACACTCCAATTTAGTAAAAAGTGTTACTTCTTCTATGGATGAAACTATGAAAGCATTACAAACTGAATTTGAGTCAGCAAAGAATGCACTTGATACAGATGTGTCTGTCACATTAGATCAAGCTTCAGAAAACTATAGTGCTCAAACAACAAAGGTAGAAAATGAGATCAACGAATTAATCGAACAAGAAGTTCAACAATTCTTAGAAGGTACAGAAGGTTTAATGGCTGAATTAAACGTATCGCCAGAAAAATCATCACTATTGGATGAAGCAGTTTCACATACTAAAGCTGAGTTATTAAAAGTGGCTAAAGGCTATCCAAAAATGATTAAGAGTGATACAGATGCATTTTCAGGAAAACTGGGTGTAGCAATAAAAGAGTTCCAAACTCAAGCACAAACCGAATTAAATAGTTTGTATGAGGTTGTGCAGAAGGATTTAGAAAAATCATATGAACAAATGAAAACTGAATTCGATAGTAATGTCACTTCTATACAAGAAGAATTTGAAAAAGAGAAAAATGATTACGAGTTGAATATTACACACCAAATCAATAGTTTTGTTACAAATTCAGATTCGAATTCTTCAGCGTTAGTAACCAATGTACAAGGAACAAGAGATACACTTACAGATGCGATAACTTCTGGTAATGAAACTATCAAAACAGATCTCAACAATCTAGAAAAAGCTGTTAGTGATTTGTTTGGTTCATTCATGAATTCGCTTCAAGAGAAACTGGATAAAGCTAACCAAGACTCACAAGTTGCTGATACAGGCAAAGGTGAATATAATTCCAAACTTATGGAATTCAAAGAGAGTATCATTAAAGGAACCCAGCAAGAAATCGAAAGCGTTGATTCAAGTATTACCGGAATACTAAACGCAATTCCAAGTAAAATTGATGTGGTTCTTGAAGCAACTGGAGAATCAATGAAACTTCTAAAAAGTGTTTTAGAACTAGGAAAAGGAGTTGAACCAAGTCCTGTAGAAGATATGTGGTTAGTTGTTGGTGAGGAACAAGCAGGAAGTTCAATGATGTCCTTGTTTAGAAATACAAAATCTTCTGCAACTATTATTAGTCCGACATTGAACTGGATTGATGCAGAATTCTTAGATACCTTTGGAAGAAAACTGGAAATTGTAACCAATACTTCTGCTCATAGTGATGCAGACAAAGCAATTCTGACCAAGTTACTCGGAATGGGTAATGTCATTGTAAAAGATGATCCTCAATTAACAGTGTTCCTTGGAACTCGAGATGGAATTGAGGAAGGTTTCCTTGGACATAAAGCTCCAAGTGGAGAGCCTTTGCTAATTGTTACTTTTAATGAAGAAATGGTTAAAGAAGTAACAAAAATCTACTATGAATATAGAAGTAGACCACCCCTAAGAGCATAAAGCTCTTTTTCATTTTTATTTTCTATTTAGACTATTGTAAAACTTTTAACCTAATGCTTCCTAATATACCTAGGGCGAATAATTTGTGGATTATGCAAC
Organism: Candidatus Heimdallarchaeota archaeon; assembly: GCA_016839875.1. The sequence goes on along the minus strand of JAEOTK010000240.1, from coordinate 11,514 downwards.
CTTGTCCAATGCATCGAGAACTTGAAAATGTGACCTATTGCATTTTAGAAGACGAATTTGAAATGATATTGCTAATCAGTTTCTTTGACCCTGAAGAAATTCATAGTATCAAATTGGAAGAATTCGTAAATCCTTCATTTTGTTTAAACGCTGTTATATCTGATGATGAAAAGAATATTTTTTGCCCAACTAAACAGAAATCAATCAAGATTCGAGATCAAACTATCCATAAGAAGATATATGAAAACACAAGAGAAGTTTTGTTGTTTATGGACCCAGATGCTATGGGGTGTCCTGAATGTTTATACAAGGCTTTTGTAGCAATGATAAAAAGTTTGGAAGATATGTAAATTCTTCTTCCTACTTAGTTATATATTTTGCAAGATCTATCATTCGGTGCGAATAGCCTGTTTCGTTATCATACCAAGCGATTACTTTAACTTGATTGCCTTGACACATTGTTAATGGGAGATCTACAGTTGCAGAATAGGGATTTCCATTGTAATCAAAAGATACCAAAGGTTCAGAGGAAACAGCTATGATTCCCTTTAATTCCCCTTCTGATGCATTAATGAATACTTTGTTAACTTCTTCCTTAGTAACCTCTTTGTTTAGTGTATAAACTGCATCTATTAGAGATACATTTGGAGTTGGGACTCTAACAGACATAGCCTGTAATTTTCCTTCCAAATGCGGAAGAACTTTACCAACAGCTGTTGCAGCACCTGTGGAGGTGGGTATCATAGATAAAGCTGCAGCTCTTGCTCTCCTGAGGTCTCCATGTGGAAGATCTAGAAGTCTTTGATCTGTTGTGTAAGAGTGTATAGTTGTCATATATCCAGAAGATATGCCAAAAGCATCATCTAGTATTTTAGTAACAGGTGCGTAGCAATTTGTTGTACAACTCGCATTGGAAATAATATTATGCTCAGATGAATTATAGTCTTTCTCGTTAACTCCAAGAACAAAAGGAGGGATTGGAATGTTCTTTCCTTTATCAGGAGCAGAAAGAATGACTTTTTTAACTCCTCTTTCAAGATGCTTTGAAGCTAATTCATAAGTTCGAAAAATACCTACGCACTCAAAAACCAAATCTACATTCCATTTATCCCATGGAATATTTGCTGGATCTCTTTCCTTAGATATGGGGATTTCTTTTCCACTAACTATTAGAGAATTGTCAGTCGAACTAACATCATGTGAAAACTTACCATGAACACTGTCATATTTCAACAGATGAGCCAAGGCTGAAGCATCTGTTATATCATTTATACCTACAAATTCAATATCTGAATCATCAAAACCTGCTCGTAACACACCACGTCCAATGCGTCCGAAACCATTAATTCCTACACGTAAAACCATGATTATCACCAATGATGATGCAGATATCGCAGACTAGAATTTAAAACTTGCTGAAAGTGATTAAATAATAATAAAATTATAAAAAAAGAAGAAAAAGAGTATTTAGATCTAGATTGTATATTTTTCTGATTCTGCAGTGGCAACTCCAAAGACTCTAATGAAGAACCAAGTTGAGAATATACCAATGAATACAAACAATAATACTGCAAGAATTAGTGAGTAACGAAGAATCGCTGCACCATCCCAAGTTCCAATGATGTAATTATAGATTCCTAATCCAAGAGAGAATAAGAATATAATCATAGTCAAGATGAATTGTATTAACGTAGTTCCCCAGAAGAAGTTCTTAGATCTTGTTTCAATATACTTCTGACCTATTATGTATTTCAGTATTATTTTTTCTCTGACATAATCGAATGCTTTCTTTGGATACGACCAAATTTTCTTAAAGAATTTTGAAATAGCTATTATTATCGTTCTCTTTTTCATCGCGTGATACATGAGTATTCCTAATCCTGTACCAACAACAACTATCACTATTAATATCAAAGTAGCCCAGTAGAAGTTTTCATTGGTCATAAAATCAGCGAAACGTACGATAATCATTTCCCAAAAGAATGTTACAAATACTATTTGTAGTAACCACCATATTCCATTACCTATTCTTACAAAGAAATCTCCAACAGCTGCCCAGAAACCTACATCAGTTATTACTTCTATAGTCTCATCTAGAAGTTGGAAATAGAATATTAGGAAGACAACAATTATCGATATACACATCATAAAGAACAATGCAGGTATGAGTGAAAGATACTTCTTATCTTTATCAGTTAAAGCATGATCCCCTCGTTCTTTAAGAAACTGAATTGATTTAACGAATAAAACACCAGTGTACCAAAATGGAGCTAGTATAATCTTTAGGAAGAAGCTAATGAATTTCCAAAGTCCTTTGAAAAATTCTTTTGTACTTTGCCAGAACTTTCCTTCTCTTTGCTTCTTTTCTTTCTTAGGTTTGTCTCGACGTTTTTTCTTTTCTCTTTTTGGTTTGGCTTTAGTTTCCTCGTTTACGCTTTTTTTCTCTTCTTCAGCCATAGTTGTTAATATGATAACTGTATAATAAATATTTTGCGTAGATTTTATTCAAATGCAAACATTTTATAGTTTATGAAGCTATTTTGTAGATAAGTGGAATGAATGAAATCAAAAAGAATATCTTCAATTATGATTCTAAGTCTAATTCTGTTACTAAGTTTCAATCCAAACTCTCAGATATCCAATGCTAATTGGGAAAAAGGAGAGATAGAAGATATAGAGGATTGGATTTACTCATCACAAATAGCTAATGTTTCTCAAGATTTCAAAATCAAGTTTTTCTTTTCATATGTAAATGAAACACTTGGAATAGAATTTTATCCTAATCTATCATTCCATACAGATATGAATTTTCCATTAAATATCACAGGATATCTTCCTAAGAAGATTAAGAAAGAAGAAGCTCAGCTTGGTATTCAGATAGGAAGTACTGAAGGTAACTTCACACTGGGCATAAATGGTTCTATTATTGGAATAACACCAATTACAGATACTTTCATAATCAACATCCTAGAAGGGGAAAGTACAACAATCGCGAATTTCGAAACTTTCATCGGAGACAATCTTTCAATTCCTATTAACTTCAATCCACTTACTTTCTCACTTGATGATGTTATAATAGAAGAAGCTGATTCTGTTTCATTATCTATCACTCCCAATGTTCATCTAGAAGGATCAATAAGTCTGTCAGCTACAGTAGATGGGGAATTATTAACATGGGAAAACAATGATGAAATTTTCTTTGAAGATGTTGAAGTGTTGAAAAACATGAGCATCTATGATATTGAACTTACAGATATAGAATTCAATTTTGAGGATGTTATCCTAATTACAGACTCAATAGATGCAGCAGTTATTCTTCATACAGCTTTAGGAGATTTCAAATATAATTTTGATATTAATTTTGAAGATGTTGAATGGGAAGAAGGAGAAGTAATTGGAGGAGAATTTATCTTTTTCATCTTAGATACTTTATTGAATATAGAGGATCAACAGATTGCAATACTTATCGATGAAGCTTCTTTTCCATTTTCTAGTGTTTTAGCTTTAATAGTCGTTATCACTGGCTTCTTAGTTTTCAGGAGAAGAAAAAGAAGCTAATTTTACTTTTCATCTAAAATCTTAAATGCTCATCAGTCATGTGAGATATGGAAGAGAAGTGAATCTTATGTCCAAGAATCTTAAAAGCAAAACAAAATTCTATCTAGAACTAGATAAAAAATGGACAGCACATAATTACAAACCTATACCCGTTGTAATTAAAAGAGCAAAAGGTAGTTGGGTTTGGGATGTTGAAGGAAAGAAATATATGGATTGCTTAAGTGCATATTCTTCCCAAAATTTCGGTCATAGACACCCCAAATTGATAAGAGCTCTAAAAAACCAAGCTAACAAGGTTATTCTAACTTCCAGAGCATTTTGCAATGATGCTATGGGAGAAGCAGCTAAGAAATTATGTGAGTTAACAGATTATGAAGTATTTCTACCAATGAATACAGGAGCAGAAGCTGTTGAATCAGGATTGAAGATAGCTAGAAAATGGGGATATGAGAAGAAAGGAGTAGCTGAAGATAAAGCAGAAATCATTGTATGCGAAAATAATTTCCATGGAAGAACTATAACAATAGTTGGTTTTTCAACAGATCCTGATTCTTTTCTAGGTTATGGACCAAAAACTCCTGGATTTAAGACAATCCCTTATGGAGATATTGAAGCACTGAAAAAAGCTATCAACAAAAACACAGTTGCTTTTCTTGTTGAACCAATACAAGGAGAAGCTGGAGTACTTATCCCTCCAGAAGGTTATTTGAAGGAAGTAAAGAAAATCTGTGAGAAGAACAATGTTCTGATGATGGCTGATGAAATACAGACTGGTTTCTGTAGAACAGGAGCAATTCTTGCTTGTGATCATGAACAAGTTAAGCCAGATATAGTTTTAGTTGCTAAGGCTGTAGGTGCAGGTATTTTTCCTGTCTCTGGAGTTCTATCTAGTTGGGATGTAATGGAAGTTCTAACTCCTGGTTCTCATGGATCAACATGGGGCGGAAATAGTTTAGGTATGGCAGTATTGGAAGCTGTATGTGATTTATTAAATGAAGAAGATTTCTCTAAACGATCAACAGAACTTGGAGAATTCTTCGTGACAGGTCTGAAACGAATTCAAGAAAAGCATCCTGATAAGATTAAGGAAGTAAGAGGTAAAGGATTACTTACTGCTATTGAATTAAATGAAAAAGCAAGGCCTTATACTGAAGCCATGATGCACAACCATCCTGTTGGTTTGTTAGCAAAGGAAACACATGAATATTCAATTCGTTTTGCTCCCCCACTGATAATTACTGAAAAACAACTAACATGGGCACTTAATGTTATAGAGAAAGTTTTTGATGAGATTGATTAAATCATCTCTATCTTTTTACAGCTCAGTCATTCTAATGTAAAAATCTTCAGTATCACTAGGATCATCACCATCGATTTGAAGCATTCTATAAGCATTATCAATAGAAGTAGAAAAGATCTTTCTCTCTGGATCTTTGAATATTTTAACTTGATAAACTGCTTCGTTAATAGCGATAATTACTCCATTTCTATGTAGGAGAACCACTTCTTCCGTTTTTACACTATCCTCTGGAAGAATCTGTTGTATACCCATGTAATTTTACATAAAAGCCAATATAAAAACCCAGAAGGAAAAAGATGAAAGGAAGTAGTAAGGATGTTTATTATATGCAATTGGTTTTTCTAACTTAACTGCCCGATTTCAATAAACAGCACAACAAATACTAGGATTTGTAGTAGTATAATCATGAATCCTTCAAACGCATCAAACTTACCATCTTGAATACATCTTTTTACAAACCACAAAGCTCCAGCTATAGCTGCTAATTGAAGAAGAATAAACTGATGCAATTGGATTGTAACTATAACACCTAAAATCCCGAATATTAAGAGTGCTGATTGAAGTATTCCTCCCATAGCATTACCTATACCTACCTCAATATCATCCTTTGCTGCTGATATAACCGCGATTCCATGTTCTGGTACAGCTCCTGCTGCACCAAGTATCAAAGCAGCTCCGATATCTCCTATATTCGTACCTCGTGCAGGATTAAGTAGTTCAGTGACACTCGTAGTAAGTGTTTCACCTCCAAAGAAGATCCCAACAAATCCTAAAATTAGTAGAATAATCGTCATAGGGATAGATAACAGCTCATGTTTGTGTGAATCAAGCTTCTTCTCCTCTTTCTTCTTAGTATCATCTATTTCTATTTCTTCACCTGTTTCTTCTTTCATTCCGTTAACAATGTCTTTCTTATTGTCTTTAACAGCTATAATATAAATTAGATAGATTACATAACTAGCTGCTAGCAATCCAGCAATTGGTCTAGCTAGAATTGCTTCACTTATATGGTCTACTTGAAAATATTCAATAAATCCGAAGACAACAGTTATAGACATAGCAACAATAGCCCATCGAATGATTGGTGCTTCTTTTTTTTCCAAATCATCAGGGACATCTACACTACCTTTCTTTTTAATTGTAGCAATAAGAATAGCTAAACCAAGAATTATTGTATTGAATCCTGCAGCAGAAAGAACAGTAATTACTGCTATTAGTTGCCGTCCTTGAGTTAACAAAAAGATAGCAATTACAGCTTCTGGCAGATTCGATGCAAGACTAGAAAGTACTCCTGCAACATAATCTGACAATCCTACATATTTTGCACCACTATCTAAACCTTCTACTGCCCATTCAGATGGACGAAAAGCTAACCAAGTGCCTATGATAAAACCGAAGACAATAAAATAAATAGGAATCAGATCGTGTGAATCATGATAGATAGTTGATTCTAAGACTTTGTAAACTACAAATGCAGCAATGGCAATGACAAATTCCCAAATTGTGAGATGCATTGTTTTCTTAAATCTATATGCAAAACCCATAAACATTATTTCTAAAAAGCTATATATAAAATATGTGGAGATTAAAAGGAGAATTCATTGACTGTTTGTCTTTTCCTCTTCTTCTAGTATTCCTGTTATTTCTGGTAAGAGGTGTTCTCGAAGAATCTTCCTAAATTGCTCTGTCTCTAAGTAACTATCGGAGATTTTTTGTGTTATTTCTTCAATTTTCTTAGCTTCTTCTATCATGATTTTAGAATGCATCGACTCAGCAAGTTCAGCATAACCCATTAAACTCATAAGAGGATTTCTTATCCTATCAACTAAATCAGCAAAATCTTCAATATTCTGTTCAATCTGAGTATAGGCCATTATCTTTAATGCTTCATCTCTTCTTCTTTCAGTTATGTCTCTTGCAGTTATTAGAACTGTGAGTTCTTGCTGCAAAGTAAATGGAGTAGCATTGACTTCTATCGGAATAAATTCACCATTCTTCTTTATTAAATCTCTTTCAAAAGTAATGTACTTCTTATCCCAAAGTTCTTGGAAGTAAATTGCAACTTGTTCTGGTGAAAGATCTTTTATTATATCCAGAAGACTCATTTTTTGGATTTCTTCTATAGTATAACCTGTCTTTTCAAGTGTCAATTGATTAACATCAATGAAATTTCCAATGGATCCATCTCTTGGAACGCTAATAATGGCTATAATATCATTTGCATTGTGGAAGAGTAATCGGTATTTTTCTTCATTTTCTCGTATTTCTGCTTCAGCTTTTTTCCTCTCTGTTATGTCTCTAATAATTGCCATTATTGAGAAAGGTTTTTCTTCTTCATCTAAAATAAGTGATGCACTCAATTCTCCGGGGTAGGAACTCCCGTCTTTCTTAAGGAAAGTATATTCAACTGAACTAAGTTTCCCAGCTTTGATTGTCTTTTGTAGATTATATGAAGCTCTATCATGATCTTCAGGAGCTATTAAGTCAAATGAACTAATTCCTATTAACTCCTCTGTATTATCAACCCCATATAGTTTTACCCCTTGTAGATTGGAGACAATTATTTTACCTTCTAAATCTGTTAGTATGATTCCATCAGGTGATGTTTCAACTACTTTTCTGTAGCGTTCTTCACTCTCTCGTAAATCTTTCTCTGCTTTCATTCTTTCAGATATATCTCTTGAAATTGATAAAACAACTCTTTTATCTATAAGTGTGAAAACATGAGAGCTCACTTCAGTAGGAATAAATTCTCCGTTTTTAGCAACCAAAGTGGTTTCAAAGGTTTTTGATCCATCCTTGATTATGTCCTTGATAATATCAGGATTTGCATCTTTTTCATTAGAAGCTGTAATATCGATAGATTTCATATCCAATAATTCTTCTTTGGAATATCCTAGCTTGTTACATGCAACATCATTAACTTCGATGAATTTGCCTGTTAAGCCCACTTCCTCATTTATTTCTGTTAGAAAGATTTGATCATTTGCATTATGGAACAATTGTCTGAACTTCTCTTCTCTTAAAACCAATTCTTCTTCTGCTTTCTTTCTCTCTGTTATATCTCTTATAACACCTTGAACAACCTGTTTTCCACCAATATCAAACATACTTGATGAAACATCAGCTGGAAAAACTGATCCATCTTTTCTTCTGAATTTTGTTTCAAATTCAACTGAACCATTTTTCTCTACTTCTTCAAAAGCCTCCTTAGATGCTTCTAATTCTGTAACTGGATGAAGTTGTTGAATTGTCAAAGTTAAGAAATCTGTTTTTGAATATCCTAGTTGTTCTTTTACCCTCAGATTAACATCTAAGACTGTACCTTTCAAGTCATGAAGAATAATCCCATCATTTGATTGATCAAAAGCTTGTCGGAATTTTTCCTCGCTTTCACGTAGAGCATTTTCTGCTTTTGTTCTATCTGTAATGTCTTCTATAACACCCATAATAGCAGTAGGTTTCCCATCAGCGTCAACAATTAGTGATGAAGTCATTTGTATTGGAAATCTAGTTCCATCCCGTTTTAATGAAGTTAAGATTGTTCTAATACGACCTTCTTCGTTGATAACCTTATTTAAAATCTCATAAGCATATTCCAGATCCTCTCTAACGATAAAGTCTATAGGTGACAAACCTATCAATTCTTCAACACCATCATAACCAAACATTAAAGCTGCTTGATAATTCGCAAATGACAAATGATTTTCAAGGTCTATCATAATTATTGCGTCTGGAGAAGTCTCTATGAGTGCTCGATATTTCTCTTCACTAGCTTTTATTGTCTCTTCTGCTTTCTTCCTCTCTGTAATATCCCTTGCAATAGAAAGAAGTACTTCTTCTCCTTTGAGAGTTATTACATGGGAACTGAACTCTACAGGTCGTTTTTCAGCTCGAGGATTTTCTATTACTCTTTCGAAAGTTGTTTTATCTTCAGTAATTAAATCATCGCTAATATCAATAGCATATTTTATTTTGTCAGTATCATTAAGTCTTGTTTTACCCAAATCTAGCAGCTGTTCTTTTGGTAAACCTAACCAATTGCATGCGGTTTCATTAATCTCTATGAGTTCTCCTAATTTACCAGATTTTGTGATTTTATGAATGAAAAATGCATCTTTTGCAGTATGAAATATTTGTCTGAATTTTTCTTCGCTCTCTCTTAATTCTTCCTCAGCTGATTTTCTTTCGCTAATGTCAATTACTACTCCTATGTAACCTGTAATAGCTCCTGCTGTATCTTTAATAATTGCAGCATGAAACTCACCAGGTGCTGTTGAACCATTCCTGCGTCTTATTGAGTATTCTATATCATGAACAAAACCGTCTTGAATACATCTTTCTCTGATTTCCTTTGCAACTTCTTCATCATCTTCAGAAATTAACACATTAGTGCTTAAGCCAAGCATACTTTCAGTACTAGGATATCCGTGTACTTCCACTGCTTGTTGATTAACAAAAGTTATCTTTCCTTCAAAATCCGATCTTATTATTGCAGCAGGAAATGTTTCTACAAGTTTTCGATATTTCTCTTCACTTTCTAATAATTCTTGTTGTGTTCTTATTCTTTCAGAAATATTCCTTGCAATAGAAAGAATGACTCTTTGTTTTTTGAGCCTAAAAAGATGTGAGCTTATTTCAACAGGAATACGTTTTCTCTCTCTAGAGAAGAGTACCGTTTCGAATGTTGCATGTTCATGTTCAATAATATGCTTGATAATTTCTTCATTGGCTTCTCTTTGTTCAGGAACTGTTATTTCAACTGATTTCATATTGAACATTTCTTCTTTTGAGTATCCTAACCAATAACTCACAACATCATTAACTTCAACAAAATTGCCAGCAGAGTTATCCTCATTCAGAACTGATAGAAATATTGCATCATGAGCATTATGGAATATTTGTCTGAATTTTTCTTCACTATCTCTAATCTCTTGCTCTGACTTTCTTCTTTCAGTTATATCTCTAGCAATTGATAGAACCACCCGTTCTCCTCGAAGAGTAAATAAATGAGAATTGATTTCAACAGGTATTGATTTACCATCTTTTGTCATAAGAAGAGTTTCAAAAGAAGTTTGACCTTCTGAAAGGAGCTCCTGAGCTATATCTCTTCCATCATCTATTTCTCTCTTATTAATATCTGTAGATGAGAAATTAACAAGCTCTTCTCTTGAATAACCAGTCCATTGAATAGCTAAATCATTAAATTCAATGAAATTTCCAAATTTACCATCTTCGTGAACTCTATGGATGAATATTGCATCAACTGTATTTTGAAAGATTTGTTTATACTTATCTTCACTTTCTTTTAGTTCGTTTTCTGTTTCTCTTCTTTCTGTGATGTCACGAGCATTAACTAAAACACATTTTTGATTTTGAAAACTAAACATTGTTGCTTTAATTTCAACTGGAATCAGCTCTCCGTTCTTTGTTATCATATTTTTCTCTGAAGTTAGACCAGGTGATTCAATGACTCTTTTATAATACTCCATTAAAGTCTCAGTTGTCATATTCTCAATCAATTCATCTACTTTCTTACCTAGAGCTTCCTCTCTTGTATATCCAGTCTTCTCTAAAGCGACTTCGTTAACTTCAAGGAAATCACCTATTGTGCCATCTTCTTGTATTTGCACAACTGCTATAATATCGTTTGAATTTTGAAAAAGCATTCTATATTTCTCTTCACTTTCCTCAAGTTTCATTTCAGATATTCTTTGATCAGTTAATTCACTTGCTAGTTCAGCAACCCCAATAAGTGATCCTTTATCACCAAAAACTGGATATCCTCTAACATGCCATATCCTTTCATCTGGAGTTACTACTTCAGCCACGTTCTCTTGTTTTGTCTCTCTTGCCTTAATAACAGGACAATTATCACAAGGTTCATCTCTATTATACCATAAAGCATAACATACTTTTCCTACTGTTTGATCTGGGGTCATACCCAGTGAATCACTTGCAGCTTTGTTTGCCCAGATTATCCTCATATCAGTATCATAGAAAATAATCTGTTCTGTTAGAAAATCTAAAAATCTGGATTTCTTAAATTCTGAAGCAAGAACTTTAGTTTCTTTTAATTTATCCTCAGTGATATCTTGAGTGAAGACTATGAGTTTATACTTGTTTTTTCCTTCATCTAAAAGATAATATCTGTTTCGAATAAATTTCCTTGATTCATCTTTAGAAACAATCCAAAATTCGATTGTCTTAGGAGGAATTCCAAGTCTTTTAACTTCATTCTTAATTTTCTTGAGCCTTTCTTCCTCCTCTTTTGCAGAGAAATTAATGAATGATTTATTCAATACTTTTTTTTGAGAAAAACCAAGAATTGCTAATAGTCTATTGTTAGCAAATTTAATCTTATCATCTTGAATAATTGATATACCAACGTGTGCTTGATTTAACAGCTCCCCCATATCTTCACTAATCATACATTTCACTTTGATGGTTATTGCCCCGATCAGAGAATTAGCACCCTTCAGCTAGATTCACTAGTAAATTTATCACTAGTGAGTATTGTTCTCTTGTGATAAATAGATTCTTAAATATATTAAATAAGATTTCCATAATCCTAGCTAGGAAAGAAACCTAGTGATTCAAACTATGATACCCTTTTACCTCTTTTATCGAAAAGATAGATGTTCTTTGCTTGTATT
>JAEOTK010000239.1 GCA_016839875.1 Candidatus Heimdallarchaeota archaeon | reverse complement strand
TGCTAATGGGACATGAACACGGTTATGAAAGACTTCTGAAAAATGATGTAAATTATATAATAGCTGCAGGTGGAGGTAGTAATCTATATACTGTAAATCCTGCACAGATACTAGATATATCTCAAAAAATAGAGAGAACCTTCAATTTTGTTTTCTTTGAAGTAGATGAAAACAAGATACATGCAAGAGCATATCGTCCTAACTACTCTTTCTTAGATGAAATTTATATCAATAGAGAAAATAAAAGTGATCTCTCATTTGTAACCTTACCATTAACATACACTGATTATTGGAACGAAAGTTCGAATTTAGAGATGTCTGTAACGGTAGCAAATACAGGAGAACAAAACATTACTACTGAAACAGAACTACAATTAGAAATTTATGAGACTCCATCAATCTACAGAGAGACGGAACCCATACCAGCAACTCAAACTTATGTAATTCCTCCTTTGGATATAGGAGAAAATTATACTCTTGATTTCGATTGGCCTGCAGAAGTTCCAACAACCTACAGTTATACCTTTACTTTAGATAATCTAGATGAAATCGATGAAGTAACTGAGAAGAATAATGAACTTGTGATTAAACAAATTTCGAAAGAAGAACCAGAAGAAACTTCCTTCATTGCCGAAGGTATTGTTGGTTTCTTTCTGCTCCTATCGTTTATACTAGTGCCAACAATAATCAAAAAACGAAAACAAAAACTATAAACTAATTTTTTTCTTTTCTTTTTATTTTATTCTTACAAATGTCAGAATAGTAATTAGTGCTTCTTGAACCACAATTCAAGATTGTTTGGAATAGGTATTATTTGAGTTTCAGATTCTGATAGTCTTCTAAATTCAGGTATATATTCTCGATACTCATCCAGATGTCTTTCTGGGGTTGTTTTATCATTAATTGTTTCTATTAAAGTCACGTAAATTGTTATTTCACGCCATTTGAAGAATTCAGGTAAGAACTCCAGCCATTTTCTATCGAGTTGAAACTCTTCACAGTATCCTTTCCATAACGAAGGAATGAATCGATTTGCAAATTCTAATTTCTTTTCATCAGGATAATACCATACTGATTCATGAATGCAGGTAGCTATATCAGATACGAAAAAGAAATAATATGAATCATCAAAGTCATACACTGTCAATTTTCCATCATGAACATTGAAATTACTTGCATGAAAATCATATTGAATTAAACCATAAGCTCGATTATCTTTTGGTAGTTGACTTAATTTCTTCTTCAATTCATTGAATTTAACTAATATGTGTTTGTCTTTTACTCCATCCAGATGTTTCTCTGCAGCACTATGTTCACTATTGAATGCTGATACTCTCTTGAATTTAGGTTCTATTGAATTATACTTAACAGATGCAGCATGCATTCTTCCAAGAGTTCTCCCCATTTCTTCCCATAACTCCTCATTCCATTCATCCGGATTGCGAATCGAGATTTCTTTACCTGGAGCTTTTTTGAAAACAACTGCATTGATTTGGTCTCCATCATATTCAATCAATTCATGATAATTGCCATTTCTAGACTTGATAGGTAATGATACATTGAGACCATTAGATTCTAAGAAGAAAATCCATTCAAGTTCAGCTTTAACTTGATCAGGAGAATGTCGAGTTCCTCCTCTTAAAATATATTCTTTACCTTCTTTTTCGAATTCATATACAAAATTCCAGTCTATTGCTATTAGAAAATTCAAATCTTCAATTGATATTTCATACAATTGACAGATATTCTCAAGTAGCTGAACATCAATATCTTCTTGACTTTTCTCTGACATAATAGCTGTTTTCTATTAAATCCTTATAAATTTCGCTAAATTTGTTTGAACAATATTTATAAGGATAATTCACAACCAATTTTCAACCTCTATGACAATACTAAGAATTTTTTACTCAAAAACACCTTCAATCAAAGATGCTAACGGAAAACCAAAGGAAAACAGCATAGCCCTTTTAGAGAAATTGATAATTGGGGGAATAAAACAGTGGGTATTAATAAGAGGTCATGATGTAAATAATCCGATTCTTCTTTTTCTTCACGGAGGTCCTGGATCTGCTCAAATAGGTATTGCTTACAAATTTCAAAGGAAACTTGAAAAACATTTTACTGTAGTTCAGTGGGATCAGAGAGGAGCTGGTAAATCGTTTTCTTTGAAAATTCCAAAACAGAGCATGAATATTGAACAGTTTATATTAGATTCAATTGAATTAGTAAAACAATTAAAAAAACGATTTGGAAAGAATAAAGTATATCTTGTTGGTCACTCATGGGGAAGTGCCTTGGGAATGTTACTAGTTAAACAGTATCCTGAGCATTTTCATAGTTATATAGGCATGGGGCAATCCACTAATCAAAAAGAAGGAGAACGAATTTCATATGAATTTGTTTTAGAACAAGCAAAGATGAGAAATAACACTAAAGCAATCAAACAACTTGAAAGAATAAAACACAAAGAAATTTGGGATCTGAAATACTCTCAAATACAAAGAAGTTGGCTCAATAGATTCGGCGGGTGGTATCATGGAGCTAAAAGCAATTGGAAAGTGCTGAAATTACTTTTTTCATCTCATGAGTATTCGATAATAGATTTAGTTAAATTTGCAATTGGATCTTTGTTTTCTTTGAAGCTGATGTGGAAAAGTGTGCTACAAGATATTAATTTATTTGAACAAGTTAGAGAAGTAAAGATTCCTGTTTATTTTTGTGCTGGAAAATACGATTATAACACTCCGTTTGAGTTAGTTGAAAGTTTCTATAATCAAATTAAAGCTCCAAAGAAGAAACTATTTTGGTTCGAAAATTCTGCACGCTCCCCACATCTAGAAGAAACTAGTAAATTTGAAGATATTATGATTAATCACATACTAAAAAATCCAATACAATGAAGAGAAAATGGATATAAGAAGAACAAAACCTTGTTGTGAAGGTTGTCTTCTTGGATGGAGACGCATACAAGAAGGTAGGGGGTTTAAATGTAAAATGTAATGCAAAAAACATGGTCTAGAGAAAGAGCTCGTTAGATTGAGTTTTTGGTGCATTACTTATGAAAATGAAGACTAGACCTTATTAGAAGGATTATGTCGAGAATATAATGATTTGATTAGTTTGAGTGGTAAATTTTTAAAACAACAATATAGAGAATATGATGATGAAAAGACCAGAGTTGAAAGAGAATTTAGTTGATAAGCTGATTACATTTATCTATTATAGAGATTTACAGAAAGGAATTGACTTCTACGAGAATTTTCTTGGTTTTGAAATGGAAATAGATCAAGGATTTTGTAAAATTTATAGAATCTCTGAATCAGGATATGTGGGTATCGTTGATGAAACAAAAGGGATGCATAATTGGAATGAGATTAAACCAGTTCAAATTTGTTTACGTGTTCCTGATGTACAAGCTTTCTATGATTATTGTCAAAAGGCAGAAGTTGATGAGCTTTCAGAGATGTTCGTTAATAACGAATTGAAAATCAAAGCTTTTGTATTCAATGATCCTGAAGGGTATCAAATAGAAATTCAAGAATCTATTGATTAAACGATTATTTGATTATTCTTTATATTCTTCTAATTTTTTTTGCATGTTCTTTACGAACAGCTCAAACTCACCCTTTTGATATACTGGAGGTTCAATCTGATGATAGTCTATTGACTTTCCTGGAAAAGGATCATCACGATACCTTGGGAATAAATGCATGTGTATATGAGGGATAGTATTGCCATGGATTTCATAATTGATTTTAGTTGCATGTGTTACCTCTTTTAGAATTTTAGCACATATTTGTGCTTCTTTCATGAATGAAAGTAAAGTAACCTCATCTAGCTCGAACAATTCTACTGCATGTGGTTTTAGTAACAAGTAGCATGTACCTTTCAAACACACTCTTGGATGAGCACCCAACCAGGAAGTAGCAAACTCCTTGATTTCCACATCATCTTCTGGTGGTGGAAGATTTTTGCATACAGGACAATTTTCCTCTTCTGAATACTGTGACCATTTTTCATAATTTGTGTGAAAACTCATTATGTTATCTCCATTCTTTCAAGAACAACTGACTAAAATAAAGTTTCTAATCAACTGATAGAATCATTGTGATTATAGAAGTCACAAGAAGGTTCAATAAATCGTACTGAACAGCTTTCACACTCCAAGTAAGGAGATAATCCTCGAAGAATGTTGTAAAGATAAACTCCAGGAAAGAGAAAAAAGAACAGTCCAATTTTCAACCCCCAATTTGGTACTAGAACTATTAGACCAGTAAACGATCCCAAACCAATTCCTAATACTAATCTGAATAGAGCTTTGATCCATTTATTACTTGGTCTGAGTAAAACCTGAATTAGAGCGATAAACACACCGCTAGCAGCTACTGAAGCTAGAATCAATGGTCGAATCAAAAAAATATTTTGCATCACAAAGAAGAGAATAGTGAATGAGATGAATCCTAATAACACACTAGTACACCCAACACAAAGAGAAAGTGGACCTATAACAAAAACATGATTCTTGAATTTGATACATAAAGGATGATGAGCTAGATATTGCATCGAGAAAAGCTTCAATCTTTGACTGAAAGAGATACTCCCTGGTTCCTTCATTACCATACCATCATCGATTTCTTTTTGTTATTCATGATAAAAGTATTGTTGGCTGTTTATATCGATCTCAATAAGTGAACCATTAGGGATAACCTCCTTTGGTTCACCTAATGAAGGAAGAAATGAAGAGCTTACTACTAGATTTGATTCATTTTTGTAAAGTTTTATTGTATAATATATCGGATGCTTACGATGAAAGACTCCTACCCATGCTTTATCAGTTGAAGAGAGAATGAAGTTGGCTCCAGTATAATCCCAATTTTCTAAGATATTTTTCACGATTGTTCTTGTTAATCGCCATTCGTTTTCTCGCATTGCTGTAAGAAGGGTATAGAAATATCTTTCTGAATCAGTAGACCCTCTCACAAAAAATTTTTGTTTATCAAAATCAGTAATTTGTGTTTTTATCGTTCCATTATGAACAAAGATGTATTCATCACCATTATACCAATAGAAAGGATGATTGTTCTGTAATGTCACCTTTATGTTGGGTGATGCTTTTCTAGCATGTGCTAGCAAGACATTGGTCTGAAATCTTAACCAATCATCTATAGGATTTCTCTCAATTACTGATTCAGAAAATCTATGAACCTCAAAATGCTCATTTTTCAAATAAGCATAACCAAAACCATCTAGGTGATCATAAAGCTTCAACTCATTTAATTCATGCGTATCTAGTTTTCCACTTCCTTTATAATCCTCACAAGCAGATATATACTCTTCATATGTTTGAATTGGGATATTTTCACCAATTTGGAAGAAGAGTCTACACATGTTAATCTAGTTTGTATAAAAATTCATACTATTTATTTTTTATCTAGGAGGAAGAATAATTTGCGTTTCTTATTCCCCTTCTATTACAGGTGTTAGAATTTCAACTTCATCTTTCTCTGCTTTTGGTATACCTACTACCATGTCCTTCTGTTTTACGAAGAGAAGAATCACTATGAGAGCGAAAATCATTATACTTGTTGTTATAATCATAATTATTTCAATACCAAAGACATTCAAGTTTCCTATACTCCAGCTAGTTGGAGAAAAGACATCATATAACCAACCTCCTAATATTGGACCAAAAACTGAACCAAGATTGAAGAACATCTGTACATTGCCAAACTCCAAACCTCTTTTCTCAGGTTCAACTAAATCAGCTTGCAGAGCTCTGAATGCCGGCATGTTGACTTGCTGGACCATTTGTCGGACAATAAAAATCGTCAGTAATCCCCACACTAACATCTCTATTCCTAGAAATGCTAGTAGGATAGCAGAAATCGTCCCTGATACTATCACTAGTAATTTCTTGCTTGTTTTATCGGCAAGATATCCTCCTATTGGATTAAATGTTACCCCTGCTATACCTGCTATTCCAAAAACAACTCCGATATATTCTGGAGTTAGAAAGTATTGTTCTTCTAGAAACAGAGACATGATTGGAAAAACCATTGCAAAACTGAAACCATTTGATAAGCCCATTACAAACAAAGCTCGCAAACTACCTGTTCTCTCTCTCCAAAAAGAAGGTTTGAGAAATGAAGGAATTCCAGGACGAATCTTCGCTGATGCTTTCATAACTTCCCATACTGCGATCCCAATTTCTTTGATACTCATTCTAGCTTTGTTTGTTTTTGGATCTATTACAATAACATTGAACACAATAAATGCAAGTAAAGATAGACCTCCCATGAAGAAGAAAGTGACTTGAAAAGCAGCTATCTCCGTTGCTACCATTAGTTGTGAGAGTGCAAACAAACCTCCACCTAAGAAAGGTCCAACAGACCAACCTAAAGACATTGAAAGAACAAACCACCCGAGATTTCTTCCTCGTTTATCATCTGTAGAGATATCTACAATTGCTGATTCTGCAACAGGCCAAACTAAAGCTGATGCAATACCTTGTATGAATCTAATTAAGAACAAAGACCAGAATGCTTGAGCTAAACCAAAAGCAAAGGTAAGAAAAACATACATCCCCATTCCTACAACTATTATTGGTTTTCTTCCGACTTTATCACTCATCTTACCATAAAAAGGTGCCAGAAAAGCTCTGGATATCATCATTGCAGAAGTGAGTAAACCAATTTGAGTTACTATACCTATAGTTGTGAATCCCCAATCCCATACTATAAAGAAATTTTTAGCATATAAAGGTAGAAAGGGAAGAATTGCCCCAAACCCAAGGTTGACAATGAAGCTCGAAAGCATCAATCCAAATAGAGTTTGTGTTTCCTTTCTCATTAGACTTCGTTCAAAAAATCTTTTTAAAAATATATAGATAACATCTAATGACGACGAGTGAGTTTTGGAATTATGGCTCCGGTCCTCTTTCGATACTCAACATATTTGATTCCAAACCGTTTTACAAGATCTTTTTCCTCAACAGGAATATAGATTGCAGTGTAGAGAAAGACGAAAATTATCGACCATATTACTAAGAACAAGGAATTTACAAAGAATCCAGTTGCAATATACAAAGGCATCTCGCCTATTACACCTGGATGACGAACATAATTGTATATTCCACTGAAAAGCTCTCGGTCTTTCTCTGGTTTCATATGTTCTTCGCCACCATCTCTCAAAGCAAAGTAGATGAGAATTGAGCAAGGAATTATAATGATTGATCCAATTACCATACCTACCCAAATTCTTTCGTGAATTTTCCATGATATGCTGTCAATTGGAAACCAAACCCAAAGAATCATGTTAGCTATCATAAAGAAAATGAATATACTCATTCCTATTCTAAGATAATAACAGATTCGCCATGCTTTTTCTCCATATCTCTTTGAAAGGGTGACTGGTATAACACTTACAATACTCAATATCGAAAAGGCTAAGGCATTGATGTTCATCAAGATGAAATTAATCCAACTGAATTCCATTTTCATTTTATAACAGTAATAATCCTTATTATGAGTTTTGATTTTCTTCGTAACCCTAACATTTTTTTATACTAGTTCTGATGAGAACTTATGCCCGAATCGTCTTACAAGCATGTAAAAGAAGTTACACCCTCTAAAGAAGAAGTGAAACTAAGAGGGTGGGTCTATCGAATACGCAAGATGAAAGATAAAATATTTGTAGTTTTGCGAGATGCAACAGGCATTATACAATGCGTTGGATCACAAGAGAAGCTTTCAACTGAATCTTGGAATAATGTAAATGAGATAGCAATAGAGAATGCCATAGCAATTAGTGGTACCGCTATTGAAGATGCAAGGGCAATAAATAATGTTGAGATTCATTTAACTGATCTTCAGATAATACACAAAGGTAAAGTGTTTCCTATTGCTAAAGATCAAAGCAAAGAGTTTATCTTAGATAATACTCATCTCTTTCTGAGGAGCTCCAAATCAACCAATGTTATGAAGGTTAAGGCTAACGTTCTTCGAGCTGCAAGAGAATGGTTCTTCGAGAATGATTTCTATGAAACTACTCCACCTATTCTTACAGGTTCAGCTTGTGAAGGCGGTGCTACTTTATTCAGTTTGAAGTACTTTGATCAAACAGCTTATCTAAGTCAGAGTGTGCAACTTTATCTTGAAGCTTTAATCTATAGCTTAGAGAAAGTCTATGCAATTACTCCTAGTTTCCGTGCTGAAAAGATGCGAACTAAAAGACATATCAATGAATTCTGGCACATAGAAGGAGAAGAAGCATTTGTTGATTTCAAAGGTAACATGGAAATTCAAGAAGAACTTGTTGCTTATATCGTTCAATATGTTCTAGATAACAACAGAACTGAATTGAAAGAGCTAGGAAGAGATGTCTCGATTCTTGAAACAGTAAAAGCGCCATTCAAGAAAATAACCTATGAAGAAGCTATCAATACTCTAAACGAGAACGGGTTTAATCTTAAATGGGATGATGATATGAAGACAGAAGAAGAAAGAGCTCTTTCAAACATAGTCGGAGAAGCTTTCTTCGTAACTATGTATCCATCACATCATAAACCATTCTATGTTAAGATAAATGAAGAAGACCCTAAGTGGTGTTTTTCAGCTGATCTCATGGCTCCAGAAGGTTTTGGAGAAATCATAACAGGAGGACAAAGAGAAGATGTCCTTGATACTCTTGTTCGTAGAATCAAAGAAGAAGGTTGGGATGAAAAAGACTACGAATGGTATATAGATTTGAGAAAATATGGATCAGTATTTCACTCTGGATTTGGTTTAGGAGCTGAAAGGTTATCCTGGTGGATATGCGGACTTGATGCTATTCAGGAAACTCAACCATTTCCAAGAACTAGAAATAGAGTCTATCCTTAATGAAATTGAGTAATCTCTCAATTCTTTTTTCATTTTATGAGCTTTCAGAGCTGATAAATTATATCTCACCATTTACAATCTTATCTTCAGTTTCATTTTCACTTTGGTTTGTCCTTTTCAACAGAAGTAATCTAAATAATAGAATGAAACAAACAATATCAAATATGGAAACAATAATAATCACAGCTAATGCCCCACCTGTTTCAAATGTAGAATAACACCATGAAAAAAGTGCTAATACTGGTATTGTAGCAGCAAGAGCAATAAGAACATGAGTAATTCTTGTTGGTACAAAACTTCTAAACTCTTCTTTTAATTTTTCTTTGAGTTTTTTTGGTTCTTTATTCATTTATCTATCAAAATTGTTGTTTTTTTTGAAACTATAAAAAAATTATGTAGAATTCTTTGGAATTCCTCTAACTTCAAATCTTATTTAATAAAATTGAGCTGATAAGAAAACCAATTTCCAAATTCTTCTTCTAATTTCAATCCTGCTTCTCTTGCCCATCTCTTCTCTGTCTTTCGTAATGGATAATCGGGATCCATAAATAATTCACAAAGAGATACTCTCCCAGTTGGTTTCAAAATACGTTTAAACTCTTTCAATACCTTAACAGGTTCTGGAATTTCAGGTAAACACGCAATTGCATAGATAACATCTACTGATTCATCTTCAAAAGAAAGGTTGTGTGCATCATCTAGTTTAGGGATTACATTTTCTATTTCCTCGTTTTTAATTCGTTGATTCAGTCTATCCAATACTTGTTGTTGAATATCTATAGCAAAGACTTTTCCATCAGGGAGAATCTTCTTCGATATGATAAAAGTATAGCTCCCTTTTCCTGGACCAATTTCAACAACAATATCACCAGGTTTTGCACCCATCCTTTCAGCTATTTCCTCAGGATTCTGCCAGTATTTTCTTCTTATTGGATTATCTATAAAATTAGTCATGAATTGTGGTATTGGAAACGGATGTATCTTTCTAATTACTCTCATTAGTGTATGAATTATAACAAATAAGATTGGAATTCCTATAATCGCAAGAAAAACTATTAAAGCTAGATGCATTGATTCTAAAACTCAAATTGAATATTTAAAGATTCATCCAAATTCAGCAAACCTATTGTAGATATACATAACATTTAAATACAAGATAAATGTAATATTGTAATTGGTAATGTATTATTACATTACTAAATTATAAGTAAAGAGGATGAAAATCGAATGAATACACAAAGAGTTAGTAAAGTTAAAAGAGTGAGTGTTGTTTTAGTGGTCTTTGTATTCATACTGTCGTTAGTTACAGTAGGAATGGTACAGGCTAAAAAACCGCTTTATTGTACAACAGATTACACCTTCGTTGGACATCTTGGAATAGTCGATGATGATGGAAGATTACTTGCTTGGCAAGGAACTGTTAACGGAGATATCAATGGAGAAATAGAATGGTGGATGTATATCCTTGACAAAAAATGCCCACAGGTGACCCATTTCGCTAATGACAGATGGATGATTTTTGACACAGATACAGGTGACTTACTCTTAAAAGGAGATGAACAGGGTACAACAACAATCCGTAATGGAAAAAACAGTAATTGGCGATCGAACGGCATAATACTGGAAACTAATGAGGACTTAGCAATTTGGATTGGTCGCCAAGTGCACATGAGTGGACACTTTGAGTGGATCGACTTTGACATTGGCTTCCCAGGCTCTGGTTCGGGCATAATTCGAATAAACTGATTGACAACGAAAGGATAAACGAGATGCTCTTGGTATGATCCAAGACTTCACTTTTTTTTTTATCTTTTTCACTTAATACTTCTTAATTGATTTAACTAGATATATAAGTGTGAATTACATGTTTTCTTACAGAGAGAGGTTAATGAATTACGGTTTTGAAATAATAAAAGATGGGATATTCAAAAGAACATATACTGTTTATGATTTAGCAAATGACAGAATAAGTTTCACAGCTGAGATAATAGGAACTTTCAATCCAAGAATCTATCTATATAATGCTGAAGGAAACGAGGAATTTGAATGTAGCAAATCTAGAGGATGGAGGACTAATTGGATTATCACAAAAAAAGGAATGACATTTGCTGAATTCAAAAGAACTGGAGGATTATGCAAAGGGGAGTATATACTGAAAACAGATACAGAACAATTTCGAGCACCAATACTAATGGGACCATACTATGAATTTCTTAACGAAATTGGAAAGGTAAAATTCTCTTTTAATAGAAGAACTTTTAGTGGAAAATGTCTAGTAGAGGTTTCAGAAGACTTCGAACCAATGATTGCTTTGAGTGTATCACTTATTCTAAATCTCATTATAGAACAACAATCAGTAGTAACTGCATCTGCTGTTTCAGCAGCAAGTGTATAAAAAAAATAAGGGGGGAAGCTCTTATTTTTATTTATGAGCTTCATCAAAGAAGTGCTTCTTGTGTAATTTTTCTCCCTCTTTTCCATGAGGAGTTCGAATGACATGATCTGTTGATTTTTCAAATTCTCGAACTTCATCAGCTAAGAATGATGCTTGTCTAACCATTTCGTGAGCAGCGTTAACTTTAATGAGAGATTTGTTTC
>JAEOTK010000004.1 GCA_016839875.1 Candidatus Heimdallarchaeota archaeon | reverse complement strand
TTATCAAGTTCCTGTTCTTCATTCTGGTTTTTCTAAGTATATCGTTTACCGCAATTAGTTCTTTCTTTGGAGACACATTATTATGGTTAGCAGTACTCTTTGGTGATATGGGAGCTTCATTATTAGTAATACTAATTGCTATGAGAGTTGGGAGAAAGAAAATCGAAAAGAGTCAAAAAAAGTAAGAAAATTAAGTTAATAAAGCTCTGAACATTTGAAAAGGTGGTAAAGAAGAATGAGTAAGCCAGATCAAGCTTTCAATCGCAAACTAATTTACGTCTTTATTGGACTTTTGCTTATATCCTCAATATTTATTGTCATCTTGTTTAGACCAGATCCCAGTAATCCTGGTAGTGTATTTTCAACTTCCTTAAGATATTATACTAGAGGTACAGAAAGAGTTTACTACCCAAGTTACGCTCAATCGATTATTCAGAGTATAAGAGAAATAGGAATCGAAGTTACTAATTATGAAACAGAATATAGTGTCTTCTTAAGTAAAGTAGTAGAAAACAAAGAATTTGATTTAGCAATAATGGAACTTGAAGGGGAAAACTCTCCGATACTTGATTTATTCTTCAAGGAAGATTCATTCCTGAATATTTTCAACTTCGATAATGAGCTTGACAATGGAACAACATCAAGTTATATGACAAATATAACACGAGAATTGGATTTCAATACAAGACAAGATTATTTCTTCGATTTACAAGAACATTTAATGAAAAATATTCTTCCAATGGTTCCACTTTATACACCAGCAAGATTCTTTGCATATTATGATAACCTGATAAATTTTTCAGCGGTATTAGATTTTTCTCATAGTCTTCCTTACATGACATTCAATGGATTACACGAAGGACAAGAATCACTTACAACTCTTAAGATTGGAACTTCAGAGTGGGAAAATTTGAGTCCAGTCGAAGTAACTAAAAGAGGAGAAAAAGTTATTCTATCCCTTGTAATGGATAAACTGATTGAATTGGACGAAAAGAATTTTCCTATCAAACGCGGGCTTATTGATGATTGGACATTTGAAAATGATACAACCCTAATACTTCATGTTAGAGATGGAGTTGAATGGCAACCTGATAATGATGAGATTTTTACTGGAGAATTGCTTACAGTTGACGATGTAATTTTTACATTAGATATGTATACAAGTCCTGATGCAAATAATAACTATGAAATCTTTGATTGGATTGAATCGTATGAAACAAATGGCACATCAAATGTCAAAATATTTATTGATTCAGATCCTACAACTGATGAAAATGAACCTTATGCTTTCGCATTAGAAGAATTATCAATATATCCTTACCCTGATTATTATCTAAATACAGAGAGTACAATATCCCAAATTATTAATTCTGTAAGATATTCAAATTACGCCAAATCCCCCTTTGGTACAGGAAAATATCGGTTTAATGCCAGTGAAGCAGAAATCGGTTTCTCTGTTACTCTAAAAAAATTCGATAACTGGCATGGTGTTGGATATCTAGCTGGAATACCAACAAACCTTGCGTTTGAAATTGTTGAACTTAAAGCAATTCCTGATCCTTCTTCAATGAATTTGGATCTAAAGGAAGGTGGGGTAATTGATATTGCAGATTTTGGAAAGAATCCAGATTTAGAAGTATCTTATAGAACAGATGATTTTAAAACTCAATTTAGGTTGGAAAACTCTCTAGTTTTTCTTGCATTTAACTTAAATAATGAGATTTTTGGGTCAGAGAATAATTACATTCCAACAAATACAACGGGAGTTTCAAAAGCTTTAGCAATTAGACAAGCTCTCGCATCAATGATAGATAAAACATACATGGACACTGTATTTCATAATTCTAAATTCAACGTGACGGAAACACCTATCTCAAGATATTTCTCTGATTATTACAACCCAAGTGTAACTACTTATCCTTATAGTATAAGTAAAGCAATAGAGTATCTCAGATTAGCGGGTTTTAATGTATCAACAAATCCAGAGGACTTTCAAACAGAAGCTTCATTTAGTTTAATAAGTACAATAACAGCTTTCAGTCTAGTAACAGGAATCCTCGTAATAAACAGGAAGCGAACCAAACGAAGGTGAATTAAATGGATAGAATAAACGAAATCAAAAAAGTGAATCTAAAGAATATACCAGTAATTCAATCATTTAGCGGAAGTGGGGCAATAGGAACAATACTCTCCACATTCCTGATTAATGCTTTGAAAATGGAGCATGTTGCAGTTATTCATTCGAGATCAATTCCACCAGTAGCAATTATCAAGGATGGTATTATTGAACATCCGATAAGATTATTTCAATCAGAAAAACTAGCACTAATGTCTTGTGAAATACCCATCTCCTATAGCAACACTCAACCTTTTTTGAAGATGTTAGTAGATTATTATATCAAACAAGGAGTTTCGCATATCGTCCCAGTAGGGGGATTGCCTTTAATAAAAGATCCAGCAAACAACTCTAGATGTTTTGCAATAACAACAAATCAAGATATGATAGCTTTTCTAGATCAACATGAAGTGAAAATACTAGATGAAGGAATATTATATGGTACAGTTGTTGAAACATTAGAATTATGTGACGCAAAGGGATTCAATGGATGTTTCTCTTTGCTAGCTGAATGTGATCCTGGTGTAGCAAGCTACTATGCAGCAAAACAAATAATATTAGAGTTAGCAAAAATTTTTGATTTTGAGTTTGATGAAAAACAGTTTAACGAAGTTACATCAACAATTCAGAGAAGAATAGATGAAAGTGCAAGAATAGTAAGAGAAGAATCTCTTGATAAAACAAGAGAAAGTCATCTGTAATCAGTGGAACATCAAAATATAGTGAAAAACAGCACTCAGAATCGTAAAATTCCGTCTAACAACAAAATGTGTGAAAAAAGCGATTTTTGTCGATTTTGAGAGGTCTCCTTACAGTCAGAAAAACATTTATA
>JAEOTK010000238.1 GCA_016839875.1 Candidatus Heimdallarchaeota archaeon | reverse complement strand
CCAGACATTCCAGTTCAAGGGCAGGATATAGAAATTGTTGCAATAGTTCAAGATAACAGTGATATTGCTCATGTAAGAATACACATTCTATTAGAAGGAGAAACTAGCTGGTTTGTAACTCATATGACATGGTCAGGAGATCAGAAATGGACATACAATCTCGTGATTACTCATATTGAAAGTCAACCCTTTATTTACTATGTATCAGCAATTGATGTCCATGATAACTCAGCTAATAGTACCATAGAAATAGTATTTGTTAAGAGCAGTGGTCAAAATTTCTTTGATAATCCTATTGCAACAATTGGTATAAGTGCATTGTCTGGAGCTCTTCTCTTGGGTTTAATCTATGTTATAATTAAGATAACAACAAGAAAATAATTGAGAATCTTCTCATATTAATATTTCTAGAGAAAAAATGAAAAGAGAAAATGAAGATAATTTATCCTTGATAGATTTCTTGAATCCATAATGATCGAAGATTGTTGAGACTTGGATCATAGATTCTGAAATAATTTGATCCTACTGCATCTTCTGTAGATCTCCAATAAACTGAGATATTGTATGTTCCTGCTGTTAAAATTCCTGTATCCAGGTTGATAGTTAAATCAAAGGATACATATCTATAATCTCCAACTACTGGACCAAAATCATAGAATGCATGAATAACAGCTCTATTTACAAAACCTCCAACTACTAGATCTATAAGATATTCAGATTTTTCTCTCCAAGCACCATTAAGAAACATGTGACCTACAGCAGAGAATAGTATGGTTAAACTTGAATTTCCTTGAGTCTGTACAAGGCAAGTAGTACCATTCATCATCTGATATGTTAAGTCATGATCATAGATTCTTTCTTCAGAATCGAAGAGGAAATACTCAGATTGAAGTACAATTCCAGTTACTTCATCAGTTACTTCATTTTTCATGTTTGGGTAGAGAACAGGTAATAGGAAATAAGTTGCTGGAGCTAAAATCAAAATTGACACAAGTACACTTCCAATAAATATTTTTGCTGACATAATACTAACCTTTTATTTATTGATGTCAAAACATCTAAAATAGTTGTACGTTGCATTTATTCTTAAAGATTCTTCAGAATCCCAGAATCTATATGTTTGCTTTTGTAGTTATTTGATAATGGATGAAGATTAGAATTAAAAAGAAAGAAAAGAAAAATGAAAGATTATACTCTTATCTCTTCAACTTGTATCGATCTGTTGTAAGCAAAATTAGGTGCATTATATCCTATTAAATTGTTGCCACCTACAGCGTCCCAAACTGATCTCCAATAGACACTAATTGTATAATTTCCTGCAACAAGTGTATCTGTCACATAACTTATAGTGACATCAGCTGGAACTTCACTATAATTTCCGGTTGGACCTTGTCGAAAGTAAGCTACTTTAATTGTTCTATTTCCCACTCCTGATACAACTAGAGAGATTTCAAATTGCAAAGCACCATCCATATCATTCGACATAGTTATGACAGTTTGCATTACAAATAGAATTGATAGAAATGAGTTTCCTAGTGTAGTTATAGTTAGAGTAGTTTGATTAATCAATTCAAAGTCGAGAACATTGTCGGGAAGATATGTTCTATCGTCAAATTCCTTATAGACAAATTGAACTGTCCCACCATCCTTCATATCTGGATAAAGAACAGGAAGAACAAAATATGCTATAGGTGCCATTATTAGAAGTGATACAATAACACTTGCAAAGAATATTTTCGCTGACATTTTTTTCTAACCTCTTATTTTTAGAGTATGATAACTCTAGTAATCTATAATGAGGATTTTACTTTTAAATTTATTCAGATAAAAAACAGAAGAGGAAAGAGAATTATTTTCTCTTTCTTGAAACAAGAAAAACTGCACATAATGAAAATAACATTAGTAAGGTTATTCCATAAGCTAAA
The DNA here is from genome assembly GCA_016839875.1 of Candidatus Heimdallarchaeota archaeon. Next base: position 16,920 of record JAEOTK010000238.1, on the reverse strand, counting down.
GAATGATATTCTGGTATTATCACAATGGGAGCTCCTAATGGATAGAGATCAAAAATGTCATTCAGTTCACATTCAATTAAATAAGGACCTGAGACCCATTCACTCCAATAATTACCTTCACTAATAACTAATGAAAACCAGAAATTACCAGAACCATAGAAATCATAACACTGTGGTAATGAACCATTTCCATTATCAATGAAGTTATTATGGAAAATTATGTTGTTATCAGAGTATTCTAAAACTATTCCATAGTTTGTGTTGTTTTCGTATGTATTTCCTTCAAATACACTTAGATCGGAATAAGAATAATAAGTACCTATCTCATTTGCTGTAAAAGTAGAATTGGTAACATCTACTTGCTCACTCTCATAGGCATATAAACCATACCCATTGTTTACAAATGAACTGCGAAGAACATAAGCTTCGGTACAATGCTGTAAAGAGATTGGAACGTACATATCTGTAAACGTACTATCCCATATTCCAATAACTGAACAATTTACAAGTGTTACAGCATTAATAGAATCCGAGAATGAAAGCTCTTTAACTAGTACACTATCACAATTGTAGAGAATTATTTGTCCCATTTCACTTGTATAATAATTTCCATGATGGTTAACTACCAAATTTACTAACTTACCATTAAGATAGTTGTTGAAATTTTGGAAGTTAAGAGTTGCAACTCTTGTATAATTATTATCATAGATGTTGAATCCATCATTATACAGATGATTATGCCAGACATCTGTTTCTTCAGTATATCTGAGAGATATGCCATGAGACACACTATCATAGACCATATTCCAAATAACTTGTGTATAATGCGATCCATATACTTCTATTCCCACTGAATTATCGTATAAGACATTCTGGTCGATATGAGTATGATAAGAATAGACATCTTCAATTCCATATTCAGTACATTCAAAAACTGTATTATTGGTTACCCAAGTATCGTTATTATAGAAAGCAAGTATTCCTTTTTCACAGTAAGATACAGTGTTATTCACTATATACATTTGTTCAGTTCTATCACCATTGATTCCAATGATACAAGAAGTAATAGTGTTATTATAAATCATGAAATTACCTAGATAATCATCAACGTGGATACCACTGACAGAACCAGATATATCATTGAAATGAATTAAATGATTATTAGTGTCAGTGAATACACAACCAATTGTAGAATTGATTATAGTATTATTATAAAGTATAGCTGTATTGGAAAATAGTTTATGTAACCAAATACCATAAACACCACCAACAATGATACAGTCTCTTATTTCAAAGTAGTAAGAAGTTTCGTTAATGTTTATACCCCATTGATAACCTGTTGCATTAATGTAATAGTCTTCGATAATGAATCTATCACCTATTGATCCTGCTGCTCCAGGATTCGAAGCATATGTTTGAAATCCAGTCAAATCATTGAATCCAAATGGAGAATCTGTTAAGGGAGGAAGGGAGTTTTCCAGAGATGGAGGTTCTCCTGGATTTGAAGATTCTATTTTTCCATTAACTGCTTTGATAGAGGTTTGATTTGAAAAAAGCATTGAGGAAATTAAAATTGTTAGAGCAAGAACTACGATTAGTTTCTTGTTTCTTTTGTTATAGTTCATGAATATAAATCAGTTCCTCATTACTTTAAAATCTTACTCCTGAAATTTATGTAGTACTTATGACATTTCCAATACAGTTGCTAGAGTTGCTTGTGTTACTTTCTTTATGAAATCAAAATCTAGTTTGTCAATAGTATCAGCTTCAGTGTGATAGTATGGATTACGAAAATTAGCAGTATCTGTTATCATCAAAGCAGGGATATTTTCTCTCCAGAAAGGAGCATGGTCTGCTCGAAGAGTATCATATAACCATTTTGCAATTTTTTCATAGTTTAGAGGGATTTTAGCCCAAAGATATGGGAGTTCAATACTCTCATTTTTACAACTCTTACAGAATGCTTTTCCTAGTTGTTTTGAATTCTTATCACTAGTCACAACGATATAATTACCAATTCTTTTTCTGGCTTTAACTTTATACGTTGGAAAGAGTAATGGATGCATTAAAGTAGGTAAAAACTGAGAATTTTTCCTTTTGCTAGTATATCCTATACTTTCCAGATTAATTACTCCTTTTACTTGTTTTCCAATCTGAAGAGCATTCTTAACCCAATGATCACTGCCTGCCAATCCTAGTTGTCCTAACCAATTGGATCTTGTAATATTCTTGCGAGACTCTATTATAGATTCACAGAATTCTTTTTCAGCTTTAGTTAATTCCTTTTCAATTTCTTTATACGAATTCTTCCATGCTTCATATATTGGCTGACCTTTTGATATTCGAATATAAGCTGTATTTAGAAATTTCCTAATCATTTTCAGAGAGTGATAGGACTTGTAATTATATTCTTCATCAAAAATCCCTAACTCTAAGCCTTTATTCCAAAAATCTTTAACTAATGAAGGATTTGATTCTTCTAAAGTGAAACTTATGAAACGAACATTTCCCCTATGTTTTACTTCAGCTAGAACTCTAGCTACTTCTAACATTCCTGCTAATGCAGAACCATTATCATCTGCACCAGGAGCGTTCTGAACAGTGTCATAATGACTAGTTACAAGAATTTCAGGTTCAGTATCATCTCCCATATGTGCCTCGATATTTCTAAAGGGCATATCATACCCTTTCATTTCAAAGGTTTGTTCAGAAGTTGCTAAACCATAATTCTGAAATTCTGATTTGATATAATCAGCTGTTTCATTGAGTTTATCAGGATCAATGAGTGGGTGTTTGATACCTTCAATTGCTAAAACGTGCTGATATAGTCTTTCTACATCAACTTTCTGTAATATGTCTTTCATTAATTATCAACTGGTCTTAAAATTGAAGTATATATTTTTATTCCAAATTTGCAATAGAAATAGGTCTTGAGGAGAGGTCGACAATAACTAGATATTGCATGCAAATTATTTATTTAGTACTTTCAGAATAATGTTCTTTTAGTGAATTATTATGAAGAAAAAAATAGTTTTGACATTCTTCTTGATTTCTTCTTTACTATCGTCTGTTTTGGTTTTTCAGATTGAAGCTGCAATCAACGAGAATATTGAAGAGGATTTTAGAATAAAATATACACCCTCTACACCAATTCTGATTGAAAATGATGGTGATTTCAACAATTATCTTCTTTCAGGAGATGGATCTATAACCACACCATGGATTATTGAAGATCTTAATATAACCAATCCAGGTGGATATGGAATAAGCATATCAGGTGTTAATCAGTATTTTGAGATAAGAGATTGTTATATTCTAGCGGATGATCCAATTATCTTGAATAATGTATTAAGTCCAGTAAGTTCAGTGATAAATAACACCCTAGAAAATGTGTTTATCACTGGAAATGGAATATACATCAATAATACTGATGATGTAGTAGTACAGGAAAATTACTTCACAAAATGTGCTACTGGAATCTATTTAGAAGATACAACCAACATTAAAATAGAAAACAACTACTTCTTTGAAAATGCTTTTTCAATACAGGGAGCACATGTCGTTTCTTCAAGTTTTAAATTCAATACATTTGATAAAAATTATGATTTTCATATTTGGAACAGCGATGAACTAGATTTCTTTAGCAACACATTTCTAGAAAATGAATTTGGTTTAAGATTAGAAGATGCAGATAATTGTAATATAAGTGAAAACATATTCATTGACAACTGGGATTATGCAATCAAGTTTCTTACAGGCTGTTCAGGTATTGTTTATAATAACTACTTCATTAGAAATGGTTTACTTTATGGTTCTCAAGTCTTTGATGATACTCACATACTTGATACGGAATGGTACTACGGAACTGTAGGTAATTTCTGGTATGATCTTGGTGAAATAGTAGTTTATCCTATAGATGGAGGAAACAACCATTATGATCTCTATCCTTTCTACAATTCCGATGTTGACGAATTAAACGACTATGAGGAAATAAAGATATATCTGACAGATAGGTATGAGGAGGATTCAGATGATGATTTAATGTGGGATGATTATGAAGTTGAAAACAATCTTAATCCAAATATTGACGATGCTGATGCTGATGCTGACTCGGATATGCTTCTAAATCTAGATGAGATGTACCATGGAACAGATCCCTGGGAAACAGATTCAGATTTTGATACTTTAACTGACTATTACGAAGTTATTTGGGGACTAAATCCATTGACTCCAAACACATATACCGATACAGATGGAGATGGGTTGCTAGACTTAGCAGAAGCCTTACTTGGAACTTTGCCAAATAACGACGATAGCGATTCTGACGGAATGAAAGACAAATGGGAAGTTGATAATAGCTTAGATCCTCTGACAAATGATGCTTATGATGATCCAGATGAAGATCTGCTGAATAATTTCTTGGAATTCATCTATGATTGTGATCCCAATTTAAATGACACAGATGGAGATTCTCACATTGATGGGTGGGAAATCGTACATGCAACTGATCCAAATGATCCGAGTGATTATCCTAGTGAGAGTTTCGAAACTGCTGTAACAGAAAGCTCTATCAGTTTTGTCTATGTAATTTTATCTTTGATTGCTATTTCATGTCTATTCATTTTCAGAAGAAAGAAGAATTAATTCTTCATTTTCTTTTTCCTATTTTTTTAAGCATTGGAACTAAGAGAACGAATAGAAGAAAGGATAGAACAAAGAATTAATAATAGCATTCATTTGAAATTAGTTCAAGAGTAGATAAGATGAGAAGATTAGTAGTTATTGGGAATGCTGCATCAGGAAAATCTTCTTTATCCATGAGAATACATGAACTAACAAATATACCAGTATATCATTTAGACACAATTCTATGGAAGAAGAATTGGGAGCGAACTCCAGAAGAGGAATTTGTTGTCAAACATGATGAAATCTTAAGTAAAGATTTATGGATCATTGATGGTGTTGCATACAAGTCTACTTATCATAAAAGATTTTCAAGAGCAGATACAATTATTTTTCTGGATACACCATTGGAAGAGTGTAAGAAGAGAGGATTACAGAGGATGAAGGAGGATTTAGAACGACCTAATCCATACGTAACAGAAGGATGTAGGTATCCACTAGAATTAATCAAAGAACAAAATGAAGTAATCGAGTCATTTCACAATGATTATAGAATGCATATTTTAGAGATGATTAAAACATTTAGTGAAGATAAGAATGTCTTAATTTTTTCATCAGATAAAGAAGTTGAAATTTTTCTAGATCAAATCTCTTAATATATATCTGGAAAAATCTTCTCCACAAGTTTCACATACAGTATTAGTTCTTAAATTAATGCAATAACATTTTGGACAATAAATTTGAGATTCTGTCAGTTACAATCACATCCGCCGACATCGCATCCACCACAGTCTCCTCCACAGTCACCACAACCATCGCAACCACCGCAGTCTCCACAATTATCACAATATTTTCTCTTTCTAGAGAATGTTTTACCACAATTGTACATGTAACTTCAACCATAGTAACTAGAAGCTATCTTTTCAGATTAATTAAAGATTCTTGAGAAAAAATTACAAAATCTACATCTAAATCTAAAGCGAGAATTATTCTACTATATTTTTAAATATAATGGGAACGTTCTGTTATTTTGGTGTTTAAACTGAGTAGAAAAAATTTAGTATTTTTAGGATTAGTCTTACTAGTTCTATCATTTCTGATACCACAAACTGTAGTAGGAAAGGATGAAGTAGAAATTATTGAACAACCGAAATTAGCTTACGTAAATCATGTCCCAATAATTATAACATCTGATAGTGATTTCAGTCTTTATCCAGCTATATCAGGGAGTGGAATACCCAGTGATCCTTTTATCATCGATGGACTTAACATTACAACATCTGATCCGTATGGAATATCAATAAACTACACAACTGTTCCATTTATCATAAGAAATTGTTTCATAGATGCAGATACCCCAATACATTTGGATACAGTAACTGCAACTAATTTCACAATATCAAACAACATATTAATTCCAGTAGCAGGACCAGGTGATGGAATAAGGATAATTAGTTCACACAATATTCTAATCGAACATAATGAATTTTATGACGGTGGTGCTGGTATCTTCTCTTCTAATTCTAATGGTTTAGATATCATCGATAATGAATTTCACAACTTAGATTACGCTATGTACATAGATTATAGTTCAGGCTCTCTCATCCATTTGAATCTTATAGAAGGTTGCAATGGAGATAATTTAATTGATTTATCATTCTCATTTATATCAAATAATACATGGGTAAACAACTACAGAGGATTTGAGTTAACTGATGGATTTTTCGTGGATATTATGCATAATGTGTTCAAAGACAATTCTGTAATTGCGGTAAGATTAATTGGTACTACAGATTCTGACATATACAACAACTTCTTTGTGAATAATTCCAGATATTTACCGAGTCAAGCATATGACAATTCAGGAAGTAATTACTGGTATAAAACAGGTAGAGGTAATTTCTGGTCTGACTTAGGAGATGAGTTGATCTACGGAATTGATGGTCCTGGCTTACTCTATGATCATTATCCCTTCTATGATACTGATTTAGACGAATTAAATGACTATGATGAATTATATGTTTATGGAACGGATGATAATGATGAGGATACAGATGACGATTTAATGAAAGATGGATATGAAGCAGAGAATTCGCTTAATCCACTAGTAGATGATTCAGGGAATGATCCAGATGCTGATAATTTATCAAATTTAGAAGAATATATTTATGGTACTGATCCTCAAAGATGGAGCAGTGACGATGATTTGATTCCAGATGGTTATGAAATTAAAAATTCACTTAATCCATTCGTAGATGATTCTTACTTAGATTTTGACGGTGACGGTTTAACCAATCTTGAAGAATATACATATGGTACTAAAGCAAACAACTTTGATTCTGATGAAGATGGGATGGATGATTCATGGGAAATTGATTATGGCTTAGATCCTTTAGACGGTGATTCTTGGGAAGATCCAGACAATGATTCTTTGAATAATTTCTTGGAATACATCTATGGCTGCAGTCCGCATTGCAATGATACTGATGGAGATTCACATACTGATGGCTGGGAAATTCTTCACAACACAAATCCAAATGATCCGAGTGATTATCCTGATGAAACTATGCCTACTGAAGAGAGTTCATTTGCTTTAATTGGCAGTATTTTATCTTTGATATTTCTAATAGGTTTATTTTCAAGAAGAAGAAAATAACCTCACTTTTTTTGTAAAAAAAGAAACAAGGCAGAGAAACCTTTCCTTTTATAAAACTTCTTAAGTTTAACCCCAATACTCTGAGAGAGATCTATAATCAGCATCCCACTCTTGATCAGTTTCATCGAGATTGTATAATTTGAGTTTTTCTGCTTTCTTTTGCTTAAATTTCCAGTAAGAATTGTGTGTTCTATTATTTAGAATTACATATCTAGCTCCAGTTGGTGTTACATAAGGTATATCAACAAGATCGTAGAATCTTTGTGTCTTCAAATCTTCATATTCTTTTGAAGCTTTTATTTTTCCTTCGGTTAAAACTTTGATTCTTGCTGTTAAAGCTTTATTCCCAAGTGTTAAAATGATAGTCACAAAGTTCTCTGAAGCATATTGTGAGCTACCAAATGTTAGATCATACATCAGAACTTTGTTAGGAGCTACATAAATGTGGCTAGTCTCCATTCTATTCAATAACTTGGGTATAAACACTTCTTTACCCGCTTCAGAATGAATGTTTAGTTTTACCGGACCAGGAAGATTATCAGTTAAGGTTAAGATTCTAAAGCCCATATTATTATGGATTGATTTTGTTATCAAAGGTATTACTGTAAATTGAAATATTTTAGCATTGTACCAGTGTAATTTTGATAGAGATTCTCCATCTGGGTTAACTAACTCTACTGGATCTTTCAACCATTTATCTACAACTAGAGGTTGAAAGGCAGCATCTTTAAAATCAAATTGTTTTAAATGTTCAATTTCCTGACGCAAATTTATTATAATTTCGTCAGCTTCACTTTTGAAATCTTTCTTCGCTTTATCTTTATCAATTTCTTTTTTTATCATGCCTGCTACTCTGAAAACCATAAAATCACCTAGGTTAACCTTAGATTTTTAATATTCTCAATATTTAAATTTTTGTGAGGAAATAGGTTACACACTCTATTAAACCGTTTTTAGTTCCAGAACCCCTACAACTACTAATAGATTTAAATGTTAATTGAAGTAATTGAACTTGAAAATGAGTTTTTATTGCAAAGTCTGTGAAGAAAGAATCAAACTTAAGAAACCAAAATCGTTTTTTGATTCTCGTTTTAGTTCAACTAAATACTGCAGCTTTAGATGTCAATTTGCCAACTTAAGATTTTTGCTTTTACCTTTAGGATTGTTCTTTTTAGCTGCTTACATAGGAATTGGATTACCTCTATTCTTTAACGATAACGACTTATGGTGGTTATTTGTGATTATGTTTCCACTGATTGTATTTGGACTCATTCTCTCTATTGCAGGTTTGGTTAGCATAATAATACATTCCAGAATAAAAAAGAAGCTAAAAGAAAAGAGATTTTACTGTTTCTACTGTGGGTATGATATAACTTTCACAAGTAAAGAAGGATCACTCCTTTGCAACAGTTGTGGTAACAAAGTATTGTTTTGTAACTTATGCTCAAAAATCGTAAATCCAAATGAACAAATAGCAATAATTAAACCTTGTAATCACATATTTCACAAAAATGAACTTCTTGATTTTGTAGAGGAGGGGAACTACTGTCCAAAATGCAGAGGAGAGATTAAAGAACTATCTTTCAAAATAGATAAAAACGATGAAATGTTTTGGCAAAAAACAAAATAATTTCTTCAAAATGAGATCAAGAAGAAGTTTCCTTTTTCTATTTCAGATGATTTCTAACCAAATCAACAATAGGTTTTGTATGAGTTTTCTTGTTTGTTTCAAGATCAATATAAGTAGAGTTTTTCATGAGTTTTCCAATTTTTCTAGTTATATCTGCTTCATGCATTTTGTCCTTCTCAGCAGCCACTAGAAGTATATCATTCTCTACTCTTTCATATACTTTCCACCATTTCCAAAACAAGTAGTTTAGAACAACATTTTTCCATTTCTTTGATTGTGCTTCATTCATAACTCTGATATACTTTGCAGCTTGTTCTGGGGATTCAGATTTACTCCGCTTTAACCACCATCTAATCAATGGTTTAAAAGGTGGCATGTACCAGTGTGGAGAAATTGGGACTAAATATCTGATAATCGGTGGTAGATCAATTTGTATAGCAGGAGCAACTAACACATTAAGAAAGGAATCAAATTTTTGCTTTCCAAAACCATCAGCTAGTATCGCTGCACCAAAACTAGAACCGAAGAGAATGAGTTTATCGGAATCTATGTCAAGTTTTTCAAGAACTTCTTGGACATCAGAAGAAAGTCTATCAAAATTATTCTTAGTTTTCTTCACTAACCTGCTTGAACCTTTTTCTCTAGTTTCAAGGTAGACTATGTCAAAATCCTTCATAGCTTCAAGTAGAACATCATCCCATCCGAGTACAACAGATCCCCATCCAGCAATAATGAATAGAGTAAAACCGTTTTTAGTTTCATCACTTGCGTATGATCTAAGAATTCTTATCTGAGAGGAATCAGACATTTCCATATAAACTTCCTCTGATTCATCTTCGTATTTAGCTCGCATCAATTTAGTGAATTGATCCTCTTTTGATTCACTCATCGACATAAAGAAAATTGAACATGAATAAAAGTATTTACTATTTAATCAAATCATGTCAAGAAGTTTATGAATGAGAAAGATGATTATAATAGTAAGAGAATTTCTTATGAAGACCAAAATCAAGTTTCTATTAGCATTTTGCTTTTCTTTATACTTGGTTTTATCTCTCCAAGTGTACTCTTCTTTTACAAACCAAACTTGGGGTAATATTGAAGAAACTCTCGTTTATGATTATCAACATATAGATACAATTTATGATGATCAAGAACGTGTAATTGATGTTCAAACTCTGAAGGACACCTATAGATTCTGGAATTTTTCAATAGACGAAAATCAGCTGATTTTTCGAACTAATAAATACAGTAAAGCACTAAATCAGATATATCATTATACTGACGAAGGGTACAATTATAGTTTGTATCGACGATTTCAATATGATCCTCCAACAGATTCTATTATCTTAGGATTCGAATTTAATGCAGTTTCAGAACATTATTACTTAATAGATGGTTTATTGGAACCTTTTGGTAATTACTTTGATTGTTATCTACCTTTAGATTTTCTGAATATTTACCTTAATAACTACTACTGGGATGGGATTTACGGTATTGTTATTCCTGTTAACTTTGAGTCATTTGTATTCAAAACAGACTACACAGAATATCTCAATAATTTCTCTACTATTGACTACCAATATGAAGATACTTTCGATAAATGGGGGAAAAATTACAACGGACATTTCATCACACTTACTTTTACAGGAGGAGAAATATTTGGGTCTACAGTAGTATCTGAGGACCATGTATTGAAATTCAAATATTCAGAGAGAGGATTTCTGATTTCATTTGAAGACGAAGGTAAGATGTTTTCAAATATAAGTAATACGATCAAATTAGAAAAAACGTATTCTTGGAGCCTTAATCTTCGAGAAGAATCTATGAATAAATCGATTTTCCCATTGCTTTTTCTAGTATTTAGCTTATTAGCTATGAATTTGGTAGATAGAAGAAGAAATTCAAAATCTAACAAAATCTAGTGTTACCTATTGTATGAGGTTCCTTACATTTAAGTCAATGAAGTTCTTTTGTTATAATTTAACAATTTAGAATGAAATGATTTAAAGAGTTTGTAGAGAAAAATCAAATACAGATTTTTGAATAGAAAAGAATTATCTACAATCACAGTCTCCAGGACCACAGCACATCCAGAAGAAGAGAATGCTGAAGAGTACATCCAAGAAACCTCCATCACTTCGATGTCGTCTTCCTCTACGTCTACCATAGTCGTCATCTACACGAGAATCATAGCTTCCACTGTATTGTGTTGATGTTCTTGTAGGACCACTTTGAACAGTTTCATTTTGGTATCTAATAGGTAATTGCTTGCTCTTAAATTGAGTAATTACTTCCTCAAGATCTTCTCCGCAATATTGACAATATCGATCATTTGTATCGTGTTTTGAGCCACACTTAGGACAGAATAAATCACCACTCATACAAATTATACATGCAGCTTTTATTTATTTAAACTTGATTATATAAAAACGGAAAAACAGCAATTTGAAAACATTTACAAGTCTAACAACTTATTCATATTTGAGAACCATGGATAATCTCAAAGAGTTCGAAGATTTCATAAGAGAAATGTCTCACCTTCCAATCTATCTTCGAAATGTATCTGAAGAGGAAATTCTACAAAATCCTTTATTCTTTCACATTTCAAAATATCCAGCATTACAATGTATTGATGTCTACAAATTCATAATGCAAGGTAGTTGTGGATGGTCCCATATGTCTTCCTTTGGCGATGAAAAGCATCTTAAAGATTATCTAATCAAAGAATTCGAAGAAGCTGAAGAAATGCAATCAATTGATGCAGTTTTCGAATTGTTGAATGAAGAAACTAGACTTGGAAGAGTAAACCTTAGAGCTTGGAAGAAACATATAGGAAATGAAGTTGATTTACTCTGGGATTTAATGAAGAAAGCAGATGAAACAACTCCAAAAACAACAAAAATCTTCAGAGAGAAATGGAAACAATTGTTAGATTGGGTTAAAGAAAGAAAAATCACTTTTCCAGAGGGAGCATTCGAAACAGTTGATAGATGGTTGAGTATAGTTATGGAAATAGCTGATAAGTATGAGCTAGCATCAGAAATTCCTCTAGTTTCACACTCACCCAAGTTTAGAAAAAATTACAAACCAAGTTATAGGCTTGTAAAAGAAATAGATTTGTTTAATGAAACTTTTTAGATTCTAATAAAGAAAAGGAATAATTGCTTTCCTTTCTTCTGGATAATCTGGGAAAGTTTCTTTGTACCAGTTATGATGGGATTTTCCTCTTGGAATTAGATTAGCTAACGTCCAAAAAATGAACAAGAATCCAGGCCATGACCAGATAGCTAAACCAAATCCCACCCAGATAAGAATTTCACCAAAATAGTTAGGACTTGAAACAAACTTGAATAAACCACCATAAGGAATTTTGTAACCTTTTTCTCCAGGCTTTCTTAATTTTCTTAAAACAAAATCAGAATGACGATTTATGATATAACCTATTACGAAGATAATGATACCAATAATAAAACGTGGATCTAACAACCAAGCTTGAGTATAGAGATGAGCAGGAGTGTTTAACCAAGCTTCTGAGTAAGTGGCAGTATTGGAAAGTGTAAAGATCCATCGAGCTATCAAGTAGGTATTAGATACTTGAAATATCAACCCAAAAAATAGTATAAGCAATGGCATTCTTTTGTTTGTCCTTAGGAAAAATGGATAGATAATGTCTCGTTGAACGTAGTGGATTAACCATAAGAACAAAATGACTATCGGGACTAATTCTCTTCTTCTATCACTAATTGCATATAATACCACAAAAACGATTACTGCAGGAGCTTCCATAATTATCCAACCAAGTTTGCTATTTATCTTCGGTCCCCATCCTTTTCTAACATGTCGTCCATAAGGTGCGGATACAAAGAATAACAAAACTAATATGGCAACTCCTATGAAACCTGACACTATTAGTAAGCCATTGAAGAAGACAAACTCGTCCATAGGCAGTTGAGTTTTGAGGTTTATTTAAAATCTTTCGTCTGAATCAATGGAAGATTAATAAATCTGAATTACATTTTTTCTTAGGAACATTCAAGTTGAGAATTATGCCTGATTTAGCACTTCATTTTGGTATTGTATTGTTAATTAACATGGTTATCTGTTTTAAGAGAAATAAACGCAATTGGTTATGGGTACTTATCTTATCACCCTTATCCATATATCATGATTTAGATATTCTTTGGGGTCACCGGATGATCTTGCATTCCTTTGTAATTCAAGCTATCATAGTTCTACTAGTTTGGGTACTAACAAAGAGAAATAACCTAATCACACTACTAGTTGCAGTGAATGTTTTTTCTCATATTCTAATAGATATGTCACAGTTTTACGTTGCTTGTTTCTGGCCTTTTACAGATGGAGTATTTTCATTCCATTTTGATATCTTTGTTAATATGGATACTCCCTCAATACTAGATGCAAATATTTCGGGTGGCTTTGAACCAGATTTTCCACCCACTAGCCTTGAACAATGGGGAACTCTATTCTCAACATTAGGAATTATAATATCATTAGTTGCTGGAATTTTATGGGGAATAATTTTCAGAAATTTAGTAGAAAGAAATAAGAAGGAAGATATTGATAAAGAAAACACGCTCAAAGTGAGTCCGAATGAATCAATCGAATGAAAGAACAAATAGTACCAAACTTTTCTGGAATGTTCAGTTTATCTATGAACTTGTTCTTGCTACAATGGAGTTGGACAGCTTTGAAATAAAATACGATATCAAAAACAGTTTAAGGTCTTTTAAGATTCATGAGATTCCAAAACTAGATTCTTTCATCAATAGAACTGCATATTTTGAAGAGGTAAATAATAAGAAAACATTGTATAGTAAGATCACTGCTAAAAATATCACTCGATCAATTAATCAATACCTAACTCATTGGTTTTATCCATACAAAGGTAAATTTCATCCTCAGATGATAAGAGCTTTATTTAACTGTATGCAGATTTCTGAAGGAGATACTATCCTTGATCCTTTCATTGGAAGTGGAACAACAGCTTTGGAAGCACAACTATTGGGGATTAACAGTATAGGGATTGATATTTCTGAAGTCTGCTATCTGATATCAAAGGTCAAAACCAGTTCCTTGAATGTCTTACCAAAAATCCAAGAAACCCAATCAATTCTATCTGACAAATTATCATCTGTACAGTCTAATTCTGAGAAAGAGATCATTGACAATATTTCACAGATAATTGATGAGATTGATACTAAGGATGTAAGAGAATTTTTCAAAGTTGCAGAGCTCATTTCTCATAGTGACAGAAGTAGAAGAAGAAAGAAAGAATTCCTCACTTCCTTTGAGAACAATACAAAGAAAATGATAAGGTCTGTAGAAGATTATGAGGAATTAAGAAAAGAAAAAAATCTAGTGTTAGGAAAAGTTGAATGTTATCTTGAAGATGCTAGAAAATTACCCATATCTGATGATTCTATAGACGGAGTTATAACATCACCCCCATATTCGATTGCTTTAGATTATGTTGAAAATGACAAGCATTCTCTTTCAGTTCTCGGGCATGATGTAGATGAGATAAGAGATGATTTCATCGGAGTAAGAGGGAAAGGAAAGAATAAGATAGAATTATATAATTCAGATATGGAAAAAGCTTATCTTGAGATAGATAGGGTTCTCAAGCCTGGCAAGTATTGTGCGATTGTTATCGGGAATGCGACAGTTAACAAGCAAGAAACCAAGTCAGTAGAAATGACTATTGAATCTTTTGAAAAGATGGGGTATACTTTGGAGAAGAATATTGATAAAATCATTTTCGGCTTGTATAATGTTATGCAAAAAGAGAACATATTGATTTTCAAGAAAGGATAATCATTTTTACCTTATTTTCTAGTTTTTCTGAATATATCAGCAATTAATCCTGATATTTCTTTTGCCAAAATCCCGGGACTTTCAACACTATGTTTAGAGTAGAAATCTATTATGGTCTTTGTAAGAGTCTCTTCATCAATCTTCATTCCTTGTAGATGATGTTCAAGCTCTTTTAATATGTAAGGTGGAGATATTGTAAAATCACCTGATATTAGTATCTCTTTTATCTTGTTATTCTCTGAATTAAGAAATATTTGAACAAGCCCTCCTTGAAATTTCTTATTACCCAAAGTGAAGTATGTTCCACTCTTAATCTTCTGTTGAAATATCTCATCCCCACTTTTTTCTACATAATTCATCCATTCTTTTTCCATGTAAAGCTGTTCAAGTTCTGAAAGTTTCTTTTGTTCTTCTTTGATCAAATTTCCATGATAGATATTGATTCCTAATATTTTTTCAAAATTCTTAAGATATCTTTCGATTACTTCTTCTTTTTTAGGATTTTCTTCTAAGAAGTAAGTGAAACTTCCCATTCTCTCTTGTAATGATTTTGCAATTTTATCTCTGAACTTTTCTTCAGGAACCTTGAGAATTTTTGACATTTCTTGAGCGGGAAAATCGAAAATAAAATTCCCCACTAGAACTCTAGAACTCCCAAAAGTAACTGCCCCATTTCCGCTAATTTTTCTACCATTAGCGACTATATCGTTTATTGGGGAGTATTCTGCTGGAATAGAAAACGATCTATAAGTTTGAACAACTGGTTCAAGGAATCTCTTGTAGAATTCTGCAGTACTTTCTGGATAATCTTCAGTTCGACATATAATCTGATAGAAAAGTTGATTAGAATCCAGATAAACAGATCCCCCTCCTGTAGCTCTTCTGATATAGGGAATATTATTTTTGACAAGATATTCAAGTTCGACTGATTGATCTATAATTTGATGTAAACCTATGCAGACAAAAGGCTGATCTGGCCAAGTTATAATCAGAGTATTTGGTGTTTTCAGTTTATCTTGTACAAGTGAAACTGCATGATAGATGGACTGAGATCTCATCCACGGGAGCTCGGATAGATTCAACAATCTCCATTCAGCAGTCATAAAATCACTAAAATTCGGAGATAAATTTTTAGCTTGATTCAGTCCATGGGGCTTCATCACTCACAAAGAAAAGAATATTCCCAAGGTTATCGAGCATTATTAATCTACTGAAACTTGTTGTCATTTGTATGCCATCAACGTCAATATCTGTATAGAATGAAACTGTTACAAGATATTCTAGTGATAAAGGACCATGTTCGGTGATTACTTGAGTAATTATGTCTGTTGCATTTGGATATGTTGGATCTGTGTAATAGAAAGAACGATGACTTGTCAGCATGTATAGGTATGAGAGAAAGGTACCATTTGAATTTCCAAACAAATCTGTGAATTTTGTGAGTGTTTCAGCGAGTGAGGGAACCAGTTCAATCGTCATATCAAGAACAAATACGTGTTTTAGTTTACTGAAACCTGCATAATCTTCTACACTTGCATTTTCCATAAATTCTTCTTCTTGTAAGATGAGCTCAGTTATATTATTGAGATAGGAGAGCTCAGGTAAGGGTTTTACATAATCCCAGATATCAGCTGTACTTCCATTGATCTGTTTAGTTTCGTTCAGAAAGACTTCACTTTGCGTATCCCCTGTTATAGTATTGAAATTCATTGTACTTTGAAATTCCATGAGTCCAGGTGGGGCTGTACTTAACGATATCATAATAATTGGTAATCCTAACAGACAAAATCCTATAATAATAACAAAGGTGTTATATGCTGTATTAGGCATAATAAAAAAATAATCAGAGAATTATAAAAAACTATGCATTTTAATCGAAATTAAATAGAAAAGATGAAAGGAAAATTACTTTCCTTTTCTAAATTTATCATAGAAATAGTAACCTGGAAGTGCTAGCACAAAAACTCCTACAGTAGCTATAGCAAAATAAATTCCTGGATTAAAGAAGAAAGTAAACTGTCCAAGATAGTCGTTAGTCCAGATAACTCCATCTTTACTGAATCCGAAATTGATTTCAGGCCATCCTCCTCCAAATCTTCTTCCTTCACCAACTACAAAAGCTATAAACAATTCTCCTGCGTATACAGAAATGCTTGGATTCATTCTGAAATAT
>JAEOTK010000237.1 GCA_016839875.1 Candidatus Heimdallarchaeota archaeon | reverse complement strand
TATCGTGGTTAATCGATGAGCAATAACTATCGAAGTTCTATTTGCTAGTAACTTCTCAAGTGCTTCTTGAATTTTCCATTCAGTATAAGCATCAACAGCTGCTGTTGCTTCATCAAGTATGAGAATCTTCGGATCAGCTAACAGAGTTCTTGCAAACGAAACCATTTGTCTTTGTCCTGCTGAAAGTCCCTTTCCTCTTTCTCCTATTTCAGTTTTCAAACCATTAGGTAAAGCATCAATGAACTCTTGCGCAGCTACAACATTGATAACCTCTTGCACTTGTTTTTTGGTTGCCTTTGGACTCCCATATTTGATATTATCTAATACTGTTCCACTGAATAGAAAAACATCTTGAGATACTAAACCAATTTGAGATCGAAGATTGTCCAATTCGTAATCTCGAATATCAACACCATCAATCTTAATTGACCCTTTGTTAATGTCATAAAACCTCATCAAAAAGGAGGCTATAGTTGTTTTTCCAGCACCTGTATGACCAACAATCGCAACAGATTCACCAGGTTTTATCTCTAGATTAATATCTCTTAGAACTGGTGTATCAGGTTCGTATTCTTGATAGACATTGTCAAAGATAATCTGTCCTCCAAGTTTCATAGAAATAGGATTATCGGAATTAGTAACTTTAATTTCAGCATCAACCATACTAAATATTCGTTCCATTGCAGCAAAACCACTTTGAATCGTTGAGATCTGAGAAGCAACACGCATGAGAGGATACAAGAAGCGATTAAGTAACAAGAGAAACAATAGAATTACGGAAGCAGAAGTTAAACCACCTAGTATCTGCCAACTTCCAAAGAGAGTAATTACAAATACTCCTAAAACACTTATACCATCCATAAGAGGCCAGATACCCATTACTGCAAATGCTCTGTTTTTAGCGTGTTGAAAGGTAGCTTGATTTATCACTTCAAATTCTTCCTTGGATCTCTTCTCTCTTCTAAACGCTTTAGCAACAGAAATTCCAGAAACACTTTCTTGGAATGAAGCATTCACTTCACCTATTGCTTGTCTCCATTTACCGCTTGTTCTTCGAGTTATGGTTCTAAACAGAATAGCTACTACAAAAACAAAAGGAGCCATAACCATTGTAACAAAAGTTAATTGCCAATTAACAACAAACATCCATACTACAACAGATACTAAAATGAATAGATTTGCTATGAACTGAGAGACTACATTGAGCATATCTGTCAATTCTTGAGAATCATTTGTTACTCTACTCATTATTTGTCCAGTTGCTTGTTTATCAAAGAACTCTAAATCATGTTCTTGTAAACTCACGTAGGTTTCCATTTGTATTTTCTTTATGATTTTCTGAGTAACAATAGTTACTATAATTCCAAGTACAACCTGCATTAGCCAAGTGCCAAGAGATAATAGAACGTAACCTATTGCATAAGGAGAAACAGCAGTCCAAGCTTCACCTGCTTCTAAAGCATCAAATGCATTCTGAAACATGATAGGAGGAACTATGGTTATAATTGCAAAAGCTATAATTCCTACAATAATAATTATCAATTGTGTTTTATATTCCTGCAGATATCTCCAGAATTTTTTCAAGAGTTCAATATCAGAATATTGTTTTTCATAAGGTGTTGATAGATCATCTTGTTTCAGCATTTTATGATTCCCTCCTGATTTGTATTGGTGGTAACTCAGAAAATCTTTCGAACAATCGTCTATAATCTATATTTCTAGCAATTAGCTCATTATGAACTCCAGAATCAATTAGTTTTCCATTTCGCATTACCACAATCAGGTCAGCATTTTTTATTGTAGCTAGTCTATGTGTAATGATAAACGTGGTTCTGTTCTTCAATACATTTGCAATTGCAGTCTGAATTTTTCTTTCAGTTTCTGCATCAATTGCACTACTCGCATCGTCAAGAACTAAAATGGAGGGATCAATCAGAAGCGCTCGAGCAATTGCTATTCTTTGTTTTTGCCCTCCAGAAAGTGTTACCCCTCTTTCTCCAACGATCGTATCATATCCTTGATCAAAACTCATAATAAAATCATGAGCTTGAGCTAATCTAGAAACTTCTTCTATTTCCTTTTGAGACGCACTTGGTTTTCCGTAAGAAATATTCTCCTTTATTGATTTACTAAAAAGAAACACATCTTGCTCTATCACACCGATATGATCTCGCAGATTGGATAAACACATATCCTTGATATTAATATCATTGACGTAAATTCCTCCTTTTGTAGGATCATAAAGTCTCATTAATAGTTTGATAAGAGTTGACTTTCCTGATCCGGGATTTCCTATAATAGCTACAGTTGAACCACCAGGAATAGTAAGATTAAATTTGTCAAGAGCTTTCTTTCTACTACTTCCTCCATTATAGGAAAATGATACATCATTGAATATTATAGTTCCTTGATCACCTAGCCATTCTGATGGCGATGAAGGTTCAGGAACATACTCTTGTCTTTCTTTCATCTCAAAAATTCTTTTAGATGCAGCCATTCCTATCTGAAATTGGGTTATAGCCCATCCGAATTGCCATGTGGGCATCATTAGAGTCATTATTAGGAACACAAAAGCGATTAAATCACCTAAAGCGAGATTTCCTAGTGTTACTTCATGAGCACCCCATAAGAAGCTTAGACCTATAACTAATACAGTTACAATTACAGCATAATACTTTGCACTTATTACTCCTCTTCTTGTATTAATCTCACGTAGCTTATCTGTTTCTTTATCAAATTCCTTTATTTCTTTATCTTCTTTTACAAATGATCTTATAACTCGTATTCCAGTGATACTCTCTTGTAAACGTGCATTCAAGAGACTGTTTTGTTCCATTTGAGCTTTTGAAATTGGACGTAATTTTTTATTGTAATCATAAATTGTAACGATGTAAAATGGTAGAGCAGCAACTAGAAGCAGAGTGAGTTTTGGACTTATCCAGATCATGAAAGAAACCGAGAAAATCAGTGTGAATGATGCTTCGAATAAGAATTTAATTCCAGGAGAAATGAATATATTCATCTGACGAGTATCATATGTTGCTCTCGCCATGATATCTCCTATTCTTACTCTATCATGAAATTCTTGACTCTTCTTAAGCATATCATCATAGAATTCTTCAGTAACGTTTTTGGTTACTTTGTGTGCTAGAACCTCATTCACGTAGCTTTGGATAAAATCAGCTACTGCTCGAACTATTCCAGCAACTGCAATAAAAATCGCTGTCCTTAAGATAACAGAAAACGATCTATCTGGCTTAGCTAGTTCACCAAAAATATCTCCAATTAACAAAGGAGTAATAGAAACTGTTGCAATAAAGATTATGAGAAAAACAATCAGTATTATAGTTAGTAACTTCTCTTTCATGAGATGTTTCAAGAACCAACGTTTATAGCTCAGTTTTCTAGTTTCTATTTCTACCCCATCCGTTTTTAACTGAAGAACTCTATTATTAATTATTTTGTTAAATAACAAAACATAGAAGGAATAGAATATTTTCGTTCAGTTTGATTCCTTCTACATGTTTCTGTATATTCTAATATTATTTTGCTTTCGATTTTTTTGTTTTAATCCTGGTTACTTCTTGTCACAAAAACTATTACAATTCCTGCTGCTATCGCTAGAATATCATAAGTTGCATAAAACAATCTTCTAAAGAATCCAAAAGTGAGAAGTTTCATACGGCCAGGGAAGTTTGAAGTGATAAGAATAAACATTGGATTCGTTACTATAAGAAAAGTAGATACACCAAAAAGGATTATAGAAATGAGCATGATTTTTTGAAACTTATTGTTTGCATAATTAAGAATGATTATTCTCCACAGGCAAATAAGTACGAATAGGTAGCTTAGGAAGTAGAAAATCCCGAAGGTTAACTGAGAAATCAAAACTGGTCTTGTGATTAGAAAATGGTGTCTATTAATTCTAGCAATTATAAACAAGATGATATTAATTATATGAAAAACCAAAGAAATTATTGTTCCTATAAAACCGATTTTGTAAATCTTCTGTGCGTTTTCTTGTCTTGAACTGAAGAGAAAATAGATAAATAATAAACATACAGCAACAAAATTTACAAAAAAGATCATTGTAAAGACTGTAGTTTCATACAAAATGTCGTAAAGAAAAATATCGAGCTGATTGTCAGTTAAAGCTCGGTAACTAAGTATGTACTCAATGCTTTCTGTTAGAGCTGCAAGGAGTGTGCCTATTACCAAAGTAAAACCAATCCATTGAATATTCAATGATTTGCTATCTTTCATGAGAGAAATTTATGAAAACTAGTTTAAAATTTTTATGCAATAAAGAAGAATTGTTAAGTTGATACGTTTATTTTTCATCCTCTTTTTCTTTCATCTTCTTAAGATATTCATAAGGAACCAATCTTCTTCTGCAGTTAAAACAGACCTCATCAGCTGTTGTGTTAGATGTGCTGCAGAAAGGGCACAGAACAACTCCTTCTTGGACAATATCAGAAGGTTTGAATCCAGTTTTCATTTCTTCTTCTGTAATGTAAGAATAGTCAATTTTCTCTGGTAATTCGTCTTTCTGTTTCTTTGCTTTTTTCTTGGATGAAGATTTCTTAGGCATTCTAGATAATCAATTGGATTCAAGAGTTATAAATCTCTCTAAATTCTAAGTAAAAACTTCCTTTCACAAAATGTAATCTCTAACTTTTTAAACAACAAGTAATTCTATATAATGTGACTTCTCAAAATCACTTCAAGCGAAATGAGTTACTCGATTGTATCGAAAAAAATATGGGTGATTCTGAATTTGGACTTGAACATTTGAATGGAGATCTGTACATTTTTCTTAACTCTATTCTGGTTGATAATGTTCTCTTTACTCAAGAATTGGACATCTACATCCCCTATGATGATGTTTTCTTTGGAAATAAGATCAATAAAAAATCATACTTACGTGAAAAGATTGTTCTTGAACAATACATCGAACTATATCATGAAAAAGAAGAAAATTTCTCAACAATGAAAGCTGATTCAAGCACTGTTTCCAATGTTGATGAAGCTTTTCAAAGCATGAAAGAGTTCTGTGTTAAAATTCAAAAGCTTCTCAATGAGATTCCCAATTATTACTCAGGAGATGTGAAATACACTTATCAAGATAGGAGATTTAAAGAAGAATTTCTTAAGAGAAGTGCATTTCAATCTAAACCTTCAGAACCTAAATTAGCCGAGAATCCAGAAAACTTAGGATACTTCGTGGAAGGCTTTACCTTGGAAGCTGAAAAACTAAAGAACAAAGAAGAGTTAAAGATTGTTAAGCTTGATGAGGAGCTATTGGATATATTAAAAAGTTTCAAAGAACTAACACATGAATTCCAATAGAATAAAATAATGAAATGAAAGGAAAGAGGATTTCTCCTCACTATTTATGTAGCGGTTGAAGTGGAGAAAAGTACTTTATAATCCCTCTCTCTGCCATTATTTTTCCGTCTTTGATGACATGAGAGAAATTCTTAGGATTTGTAATTACTGCTATGTCTTCAATTGGGTTTAGATCACAAATCACAATATCAGCTAGTTTGCCTTTCTCAATCGAACCAATATCTTCATCCATCCAGATAGCTTTTGCTCCTTCAATTGTAGCAGCTTGCAGTGCTTGTGTTGGAGTCATACCTACATCATCAACCATCAATTTAACCTCAAATCCAGTATTTCCATGATAATTTCCAGGAGTTCCAGCATCGGTTCCTATTGCTATCTTTACTCCTTTTTCAAAAGCTAACTTGTGGCTTCTTTTCATATTTTTGTCTACTTCTACTGTTTTCTTTTGTACTTCAGGTGGCATCATTTTCATTAGTTCTGGGCTTACTAAACCCATTGCTGCTAACTGAGTAGGGACAAGATAAGTTCCATTCTTTACCATCAGACCTGCTGCTTCCTCAGTCATATAACTGCCATGTTCTATTGTATCCAGTTTTGCTTCAGCAGCAGCTATTATACCGGGAGTTCCATGAGCATGACAAGCTACATGCATTCCCAATCTGTGAGCTTCTTCTCTCATTGCTACAAGTTCCTCGTGTGTCCATAAGCTGAAACTAACTTTCGATTCCATACCATGGAGTACTCCTCCAGTTGTTGCAGTCTTTATGAAATCTGCTCCTTCATTCTTTTGATCTCTCACTGCGTGTTTAACATTGTCAACACCAGCTTTTACCTGATAATTTTCTTTACTGAAATTCACAAGTGCTCTTGGACCAACATCTTCTTGATTCCCCCATTGCCATATTCCAGTCTCAGAAACTACTAATCGAGGACCAGCAAATATTCCATAGTTAAGGATTCTTCGTAATGAAGACAATACACCAGGATTAGCCCCAGCATCTCTAACACATGTAAAACCACTAACAAGATGTTTTTGTGCATGATCTAATGCAAAATAGTGATACATGTCACTCTTTGTTCGAAGGTATTCTCTTTCAAATTGAGGATTACCAGTTGCTGTTAGGTGTACATGAGTTTCAACCATTCCAGGAAGAATGGTTTTTCCAGTAGCATCAATAATCATATCATTTTCTTCTTTCTCAAATGTGGCTTCTTCTCCAACCCAAACAATTCGGTTTTCTTTTATAACAACAGTAGTGTTCTCTTTCATCCTCCCTGAAATTGAGTCGAACAAGAAACTATTGTGAATTACTAATCGTTTTTTTTCTTGATCCATATTATTCCAGATGAATAAGTGTTTTTTAATCGTCCTCACAGAATGCTTGAATTCAATAAGTTTATAGAGGTTTCATAATTTTCTAACACATGCCAAAGAAAAGCCAAATCATTCCAATTAAGCCAGAGAATGATATCCCCATAGTAGATTGTCATGCTCATTTCCCAGATAAAGAACCAAGAAGAAAGCCTACTCACACATATGAAAATCAATATCAGTATTT
>JAEOTK010000236.1 GCA_016839875.1 Candidatus Heimdallarchaeota archaeon | reverse complement strand
AGAATATTATTTCATCAATCTCTTCTGCAAAGTCTAATTCATTTGTCATCAATAAATTCCTTGCAATGGGAGATCCAATTTGTTGGTGAATTACCTCAAACAAGCTTTCTGCTAGGATCTTAGCCATTACTCGTTTTTGATCCTCACTAATTTGAAGACCATAATCAAATACAACACCCAGTTTTGATTCTAGATTTCGAATTGGGGCTTCTATTCGTATAATCCTATCATCCTTATCAAAAGCAATTAAACGACCGCCCACATTTACGCATGCAGCTTCAACAATCTCACCATCCTTAACGATGGCAATGTTACTTGTTCCACCACCTATATCGATGTTGATAACAGATTTCTTTGCATCTTTTGAATACTGAACAGCCCCTGATCCCATTGCAGCAATAACCGATTCAAAATTTGGGCCTGCTGCAGCACAAACAAATTTACCTGCTTTATGAGCCAATGCTTTGACTAGTTCTTCAGCATTCTCTTTTTTCGCACTTTCACCTGTTATAATAACAGCTCCAGTATCAATATCATCAATTGACATCTTTGCTGCATCATATTCGTTTTTTAGAAATTCTACAAGTTTCAAATAATCAATAGTGTGTGCATCAGTAAGAGGAGTAAGAATAATATCGCTTTTGTATAATATATCTCTCTCTGTGACCTCGAATTTAATTCCTCTTGGAGTATATATTTTCTCGAGTTTAAGCTTTGAAAATATCAAGTGAGATGTCGTTGTGCCAACATCAATTCCAGCACTAGTTAAAGTCAGTGTATGTTCTTCGCTCATTTTCAATCCTCTAAGCCTAAAACTCAAAAATAAATATACACTTAAAGCGTTTTGGTTCAAGCATTTTATTGAACGTAAAATAATCCAAAAAAGTACTTTTCACATATTTCATCGAAAAGATTTAAAATGCTTATTGTAAATGAACAAATGGCAATGAACATGGAAGCAAAAAGCATTAGTGAAGAAAAAGATATTTCAACTTCTACAGATTTGCGTCCCCGCTCTTTCTTCAGAGTATGGGGAGATTGGGGTTTAGCTACACTGAAATTCTTTGGTAAAAAACTTCATTCTCCAATGGGTATCTATTTCATATTTACTTGGTTAATCAGTGTTATAGTTATGGGTGTAACAAACACTATGAGAGGAGATGGACCAGAACACTCGTTCTGGAAAGGTCCAAGTTATTGGATGACCATCTTTCTAACCTATGGTTTGAACACAGGTCAAGATATTACTCTAAGATTAATAGGAAAGCCAGTTATGGTTTGGTTCTTTGCTCCAATGGTTACACTTCTTCTAGGTTTTAGTTTATTCATGTTAACAGACAGTGGATTTCTGAAAAACGGATTCGACCTTGTTGCTGAGAATGATTTCGCTCAAACACATAGATACTTCAGTATTGATGAAGTCTGGGGTCAAGAATTAATTAACCCAAACAGCCCAAAATGGGTCTTAACATATATCGTGATTGTTTGGTTGCCTGTTCTCCTTGGGGCAGTTATTACAGGATTGTATAATTTTATAATATTCAAGTTAGTACTGAAAAAACCCTATTTACCAAGCGTTAAGCTACTTCTGATTATTGTATTCATTGCATCTTTGGTATTAGGAACAACAATGGCATTAATGACTGGAGATATTGAACTAAGATTTCGAGATCTGCTCTATTCCCTCTTTGTAGAGAGGAGATCGAATAATTTTCTTATCTATGGGTTTGCATATCAAGATCTAACAGGAAATCAAGGACAGTATCATCCAATAGCTATTAGTCTAACTTGCATGTTAATCTACTTCATTCCTTTCTTAATCACTTATGGTATATTCTTAATAATTGGAAATCTAGACAATATCTGGAAGAACAAGGATTATCTATACAGAAAAGTTTCAGATTATGTTGAAGCTCGTAGAGCTCCAAGTCTAGATTTAGGAACTCAAGCTGAAGAATAAAGAAGGATTTTTTACTTCTTTTTTTCTTACCATTACAAAACAATTTACAAAAATATATTTCAATAAACAGTTTTATTAGTGCACATAATAAATGGTGAAGCGTATTATGGCGTCCAAATCATTATCCTCGCAAGAACAACAATCTGCAGACGATAATTCTCTACCTCTACTTGTAGCAGAGGATATCATCAAAATCTACAAAACTGGGAAAATAGAAACACAAGCTCTACGAGGTGTTTCATTCAAAGTTCATCCGAATGAAAAACTATTTTTGATTGGTCCTAGTGGTTCAGGAAAAACAACTTTAGTGAATATTGTAGCAGGTATGGGGAAACCAACTTCTGGTAAAGTGTTCTGGAAAGATTTATCTAAAGACATAACCCGATCTTCATTGGAGGAAATTGTTCGGGCTCGTAGAAGTTTTGCTGGAGTAATTTTTCAAGATAGTAAACTGATGCCACATCTGACAGTGAAAGAAAACATCGAACTTGCAGGATACTATGCAAAAATCCCAAATAACATTGTGAAACAACGATCAGAGTTTTTATTGAAATTTATGGACATATGGGATAAAAGGAGTAAGAAAGAAAATACTCTCTCAGGAGGGGAAAAGAAAAGAGCTGCAATTGCCACTACATTAATCACCAACCCGAGGATATTGATTGGTGATGAACCAACAGGTGACCTAGATGTTGTTACAGCTGAAAGTATTCTTAATCTATTTGATAGAATAAGTGATGAATTAGGTATTGCATTGTGTATCGTAACTCACTCCCAACAGGTAGCAGCTAGAGCGGACAGAGTTTTAGAAATGAGAGATGGGATTGTTATTGGACAACATGGGAGTAAAATTCATCTTAGAAAACTAGAAGAAAGCAGGTTACTCGAAGTAGACAGGCAGAATCGTTTAGTGATTCCAAAAACAATTCTGAAGACGCTTAATAATCCAAAGCATTTTTCAATTTCTGCTAAAGGGGGAAAAATCATACTAGATCCCATCTTTGAAGAAGAAGAATCAAGTAAAAGAGAAGTAGATGTAACAACGTGTACAATGTGTGGAAAAATGGTTTCAAACGATGCTAAATTCTGCATTCATTGTAATGCAGCAATTACGAATAAAAGGGAGAAAAAATGAAAGATCCCAGTAAAATTCGATCCGAAAAAGAAGTTGATGAATTAGAAATCGAGAAGGAATTTGAGGAAGAGAAACTAGAAAAGATTAACTGGATGAGAATCATAGTCTTAGGTTTTATAACTTCGATCGTTTTTATTTTGGTTGATCTGCTTATAGTTATGTTACTTGTATTCGGCTTTGATAACGAATGGTTATTTGTACTTGATTTTATGCAATACATTGTCTTTGGAGAAGCAGCTCTAGTAATCTTCATAGGAGCATGTTTAGGCAATTTTGGACAATCAGTTGCAGTTTCAAAACTCAAAACCCAATTTTTTGGATCAGATACTTTTGATAAAAATAGTTTCAGAGAAGCAACATTTAATGCTTTTACATATTATGCTGGAGGTTTTCTCTTGTTAGTTTATTCCATGATCTTGTGGCAAGTACTAAAAATAGCTGTAACGATTTAGTCAAAGAACCTCAAAATCATAATTTATTTGCGAATAAAAAATTTGAATCCAATAATTAAAATGGAAGATGAAAAACATATTTTGACGGGACAATACTGCCTTTTTTCACCGTTTTAAAAAAATAACTTACACTATAAGAATAGGAAAATAAATCTATTCACGCAATCTAATAATTAAAATCATATCCCAAAACATTAATATAGATGTGATAGCTCTTTTTTCTTGCTTCCACATATATAAAAGAAAACTCTTTTTAGTGGAAAAAAAAAGGTGAAAAAAAGAATGAATAAAAAAGCATTATTAGGTATTAGCTTAATAGTTTTGTTCGGTTTATCTACTTCCATTGGAACAACAATGGCACAAGATATTGAAATACAAATAGCATTTTCAATAAACTTGCTTTCACCCAATACAAGCGCAGCCCGTAATCAATGGTCATTATTGATGGAGCAACAATTACCAAAAATTGGTATTGGCATTACATTCCATGAATCTACTGGATGGGGTAACATTGGCCCCCGTACATGGAGTTATCCATTACTTGACTATGATTACATTCCAACATACGCTGAAGGTGGTTTTGATATCCTCTTCGTTGGTTGGTCATGGGGACTTGATTGGGATCCAACAGGTTTATACGACGTTGCTAGTTTAGTTCCAAATGGTGACAACTTCTATCAATATATCAATCCAGTATACGAAGATTTGTTAACAAATTATCTATCTGAATTTGATGCCCCTACAAGAATAGGATATGCACACGAAATGCAAGAAATTCTTTACGAAGACTTACCTGCAATTTGTCTAGTTTATCCAAGATCACTCTTCGGATTCAGAGAATCCACCAGTGGTATTGACGGATTATTGATTGCAAGTTCTGGACATAGAGCCGAATTTTGGGACAATGATGATGGTGTTATCAAATATGGTATACCAGCAGATCTTAGAGAACCAAACGTTTACGTTGCTGAATCATTTTATGATACTCAGTGGATGCAAACAGTTTATGGTTGTCTAGTACAAAGAGCTCAAGATACTAATGTTTGGGAACCTCAAATTGCACTCAATTATACTCTTGGAGATTCTTATCTAAGTGGTCCATTCTTGAACGAAACAAGAATGAACATCACAGTGTTCCTAGATCCTGATGCGAAATTTAGTGATGGAGAACCAGTTCTACCTGAAGACGTTAAATACTCATACGAACTTCATATGACTCCTGAAGTAGGTTCATCTTCATACAGTTTCCTAACACTCTGGTTTGCAACAAATGATTCAATTGAAATCGTTACACCAGGTGCAGGTGGAGAAATGAACTTCATTTTAGAAGACTTCTACGTGTTCTCAGATGGATTACTAAATTTTGGTATTATTGATAAGTACAAAGCAGATCTCACTGGTGTTAAAGATCTATACGATGCCCATGGCGCCGATATCTTCAATGACCCAGTAGGTACTGGAGATGCAGGTTTTAACTTAGTTAAAAGCTGTGGACCATTTATCGTTGAAAGCTTCGATACAGTTAACAGCATTGTTAAAATGGTACCCAATACATACTATGATGATCTAGCTCATGGAGTTACTCCTCTACTAGATGAATGGTATCTAACATTCGTTTCAGGTAAAGATGCAGCAGTTGCAGAACTTATTGCTGGTAACATTGACATCATGGATGCACAATACTTCCCAGTCCTAGCAGACTTTGAAGGTGTAGCCGGAATTGAAGGTGTTCTTATCAAAGACCCAAGTCATCAAGAAATGTCTATTAACCTCAAACACCCAGTGTTTGGTACTGGTGAATTGACACCCGTTGGAACCCCAGCAGCAGCTAAAGGTATTAGAAAAGCCATTAGTCATGCAGTTCCAAGACAAACAATCGTTGATGAAATCCTTGAAGGACTTGGTGCTCCTGGTGTTGCAGCCACTCCAGACTCAGTTGTCGGATTCAATGAAGCACTCGCTCCATATGCATACGATTTAGATCTGGCAATTGACTACATGGAAGCCGCAGGATATACCATTGAGGTAGAAGTACCCGCAGAAACCGGAATAGCTGGATTAATATTCATAGCATTCCTAGGTGTAGCATCATTAGTAGCATTCAGAAGATTTAGAAAATAATTTTTCTATTTTCTTTCTTTTTCTTTTTATTGTTTTAAAAAATCTAATTATTCTTTTCTCTATTGGGAATAGATAGTAAGTCTTGTTTTACAATTAGGACAATATTCCTTCTCTTTTAACCAAGATAGAAGATGATCAATATGAAACAGGTTTTCACATAGAGGACATTCTACAGCATTTTCATATATAGGCTCTGAGCAGAGTAAACAGCTATATGCAGTTTCCTTCTTATCTAATATTTCTTTACCTTTTGCTACTACTTTTCTTAATATCTTCGCTGTTGTTGAAAGCTTCTCAGCAATTACAACTATTTCATGTTTTACTGGTTCTGTAATGACATCTTTTGAAAGTGGTTTGCTCTCTTCAGTAACTTCAGCATTGTCTTTCAGATAATTTGTGTACTCTTGAATATTTTTTTCTATAACTTCTGGGTTTCCAACCACAACAAGTTTCTTCTTTGCACGAGTTAAAGCAACATTCAATCTTCTCGCATCTGCAAATCCTTTTTTTCCTTTTGACATTGTTTCAGCCAGAGACAGAATAATTATTTGCCTGTCACTACCTTGAAATCTGTCAACTGTATCTACTGTTATTGCACGAGTTAATTGACGTCTTATTTCGCTTACTTGTCCTCGATAGGGGCAGATTACACCTATTTGTTCCAGACTTATACCTAGTTTCAGAAAATTACTAACTATTTCTGCAACTTTTACTGCTTCTGCTTTGTTCAGTTTCTTATCTGGTTGAAAGACACCTTGTATTGGTACATAAACCAAAGGGAATGAGGGATCATAAATGATAGAATCTTCAATATCTTGATATTCAGAAATGAAATTACTTAATTCGATCAGATTCTGATTACTAACTTTTTTGTCAAATGCTTTTAATCTACCTTCGTAGTATTTTTTGTTAGAATAATCAACAATTTTATCGTTCATTCTATATTGATCTGTTAACAGATGAATGGAGTCTGGAAAACTATTAGCTAGTCTTTCAAATAATGAAATACTCATTCCTTGTTTCTGAGCTTCTGAATTTTGGACAACAGGTGGAAGTTGCTTATGATCGCCTACTAAAACAAAACGATTACCTTCCATAAGTGTAGCTAGAGCAGTTGTTTCAGTCATCTGACTCGCTTCATCAATAATAATTGTTTGTATTCCTATTTTATCAAAAACTGGATTGGATATTGTTGATGTTGTTGCTACGATCACTGGTAGTTGATCTAAAATTTCAGAGGTAGTTATATCTGGTTGCTTTTCTTTATAGGAGCTAAGAGTATAATTTCTTATTTCAGATTGAATGGAATGAGTAGAACCAAGTCTCACAAAGT
>JAEOTK010000035.1 GCA_016839875.1 Candidatus Heimdallarchaeota archaeon | reverse complement strand
CTTATTCCAACTCGAATCATGATCAACGATGTTGAATTTATAGACAGAGAAAATATCACAAGGGAAGAAGTAATTGACAAGATGATAAATGATAAAGCTAAAACTTCTACTTCTGTTGCACCCCCTGCTGAATTTCATAGAATAATCGGGGAATCACTAGAAAAATATGAAAAGGTTCTTTATATTGCTATTAGTTCAAAAATGTCTGCTACTTATCAAAATGCAATTTTAACAGCAAAGAAACTTGATTCAGATCGATTTTTTGCTGTTGATACTCATTCTGTATCTTGGGGAATGTCATTATTAATTGACCACGCAATAATAAGAAGAAAACAAGGAATAGCTATTGAGAAAGTTATTGAAGAAATAAATAAGATGATAAAGAGTTTAAAGCTTTATTTTGTTGTGGATACTCTTGAATATCTGCGTAGAGGAGGTCGAATCGGTGCAGCTAAAAGTATGCTTGGAAAACTCGTTGGAGCTAAACCGATTCTAACTATAGAAGAAGGGGAAATTAAACCAGCTGACAAAGTAAGAAGTATTGATGCAGGTATAAAGTATTTCGAGAACAAAATAAACGAATTCTCAAAAATTTATACAAACTATTCTTTTGCAATTATTTACGGTATTGAGACAGAAGAGTTCAAAAAATTCGCAGATGTTTTAGAAAACAAATACAAACCGCTCAAGTTTTTCTATGAGCCAATTGGTGCAAATATCATAAGTCATGTTGGACCATATGTGTTTGGTTTTGGTATATTAGAAATTCCTGATGATGCATTAATGTCTTACAAATAAATTAGGCTCAACTATAACATTATTCCAACTATTTTTTTTATTTTTCAGAATCTTTCATTTCCAAATAGCAACGAATCTTTAAATAAAAGTTACATCAGACTTCTTCCATTATCAAGATTAAATTTGGTTTTGAGTGAATCTAATGGTTAGAAAATTAGCAAAGACTCTAGTTCAAATGGGTGCTGTTATAGTATTTACTATAGCATTATTAATTGCGTTTTCAATTCCTTTTGGTATAATTCCTCCTTTAGGCAAATTTCTTTTTCCAGGAGGAGGGCTATGGGATATACCAGAAGATGTTGTTTCAGAAGATACTATTACGTCTTCGCATCTTTCTGCTGATGTTACAGTTTTTCGTGATGAATGGGGAGTACCTCATATTTATGGAGAATCTGAAAAAGACATAGTATTTGCTTTGGGTTATGTTCAGGCTCAAGATAGACTTTTTCAAATGGATATGGCACGAAGAGTTACAAGAGGGCGTTTATCCGAGATAGCTGGTGATCGAGCTCTTGAATCAGACATGTTCAGTTTGACGAAACTGAAAGACTATTGGGCACAACAAACTTTGGAGGAATTGAAAGCTAGTTCTGACCCAATTGATCAGATAATTTATGAAGAGTTAATTGCTTTTTCTGAAGGAGTAAATTATTACATCTCAAATATGAAATTTCTACCTTTGGAATACTTATTTCTAAATTTCAAACCTGATTTTTGGACTCCATTAGATACACTAAGTTTCATAAAATATATGTCAGAAGACTTGTCTTGGTCATATAATGACTTATCTCTTCTTAGAGTATATGATGCGTTAGGATTGGATACGTATCTTGAGTTGTTTGACCTACCTTATCAAATTCCTATTACAGTGGATTATGGAGAGTTTAATACAACTTTATCACCATTTGCAGCTTTTCGAGATCTTAAAGAAATAACTCAAATTCAAAAGAGTGAAATTCATGAATTAACAGATCTATTTTCTTCTTTCATTACAGAAATAGAAAATATACCTGGTGAAATGAGTTTAGCGGAAGAAAAGGAATTCATTGGATCAAACAATTGGGTTATCGGGGAAAATAAATCGGAATCTTCACTACCCATACTCTGTAACGATATGCATTTAGGACATGATCTACCTGGCATTTGGTATGAAGCACATCTAGTATGTATAGATCCTTCATCTGATTTCAATGTATATGGGTTCTTCTTAGCAGGAGTTCCATTCCCGATAGTTGGTCATAATGAGTATGTAGGATGGGGGCTGACTAACACAGGATTTGATGTAATTGATTGGTATTATTACGATGGCATCAATGAAACTCACTACTGGTATAAAGGAAAGGAAACAGCTTATAGTTTTATAGAATATGAGATTCCAATTAAGAATCAAGATCCTATTCCGTTCAGTATTAAAAATACTGTTCATGGTCCAGTAATGAATGATTTCGTGGAAACAACAAGTCGTTCAGGTCGTGAATTTGATGTTGTTGCTTGTAAATGGATTGCACATAATGTATCCTATGAGACAAGAGCAATTTATGGTTGGGTACATGCAAAAAACAGAGATGATTTCAATGAAGCTTCTAGATATTTTTACACACCAGCTCAAAACATTGTTT
>JAEOTK010000235.1 GCA_016839875.1 Candidatus Heimdallarchaeota archaeon | reverse complement strand
GGTTGGTCTACTGACCCTAATATTTGCTTTTGAGTCATAGGCCCGCTTATATCTAGGACTTTAATTATGTCCTCACCACCGCGAGGTAATTTACGCCTCTTCATTTTTATACACCTGTATTTTGTTTCCAATCAACTTACGTTGATTGTCTTACTCCTTAGAGCGTCTCTAAGAGTCGACTGTTTATCAGCGATATTGTTCCCTATCATCTATCCTTATAAATGTTTGGGAGAGCCAATTACCACTAATCAATATACTTTGAAATGGTTCTAATACATATTTTCAATATGTATCCCAATTACCAGTTTTTTCTGGTATATGTCCGACTCAAAGGTTCTAGTAATTGTACGGTGATGCTTTCACTTATATAGTTTTCTCATAAATGAGA
Source organism: Candidatus Heimdallarchaeota archaeon (assembly GCA_016839875.1). The sequence goes on along the minus strand of JAEOTK010000235.1, from coordinate 2,118 downwards.
CAAGATTTTAAAAGAATCTAGTCACTTTTTGAAAAATTTGCAGTTTACTTGATTTTGAGGGATTTTTAGTTATAAAAACGACAATACGTTAACTTTAAAACGACTTCTGCTTTCTTCTTCTTGTGACAGAATTAAAAAAGCTAGATTTACTATTTTTCTATGGTGGAGCATATTTAATAATAGCTATTCTAGAAGGGATATTATTCTCATCAATTACAGGAGGTTGGTCTGGCACAGATGCTCTATTCAATTTTACTGTCTGGGGATTAGTCTGGTTAGTATCTATGTTCGCTTATCCAATGTTTCTTATGGATGCTAGACAAAGTGACCTTGCTTTAAGTGGACAACTCGCTCTTCTTGGTTATTTAATTATCATTGCAGGTTATATTCTAGCTTACTATCTTCATAAAATGTATCTGAAAAAGAAATTAAATGATGAAGAAATATCATTTAGGAAAATTATGGATCTTTATTTTCCTCCATCAATGGAGTAAACATAACATAAAGAAAAGTTAATCTAACCCTTGTATTTACTCTTTCTTGTGACGCTTAAAATTGGTTTTCTTGTTAATCCGATTGCTGGAATAGGTGGAAAGAAAGCTTGGAAAGGAACAGATGAACTAGATGCTGCTTGGGATTTATTTGAAGAAGGAGAAAAATATGCTTTTGAAAGAGTAAAAAAAGCTCTAAAGTCAATTCCTTCCTCATTGCCTTTGTTGTTCTATTATTGTGGTAATCCTATGGGTGATGACTTGCTTAGTAATCTCCCATTTGAAAGTGAAAAAGTGTACTCCCCAGAAGAATCACGCACAAGTGCTTTGAATACCAAAGCCGCATGTGAAGTTTTCCTTGATAAAAATGTTGATCTGATTATTTTTGTTGGTGGAGATGGAACAGCTCGTGATGTTACTTCGATTATAAATGATAAAATTCCCGTTCTTGGAATTCCTTCTGGTGTGAAGATGTTTAGTGGGTGCTTTCTTTATCATCCTAGAGATCTTGGGGAAATATTAGATGAAATGGTTAATAGCGAAATTGCTTTTGCTCCTGAAGATGTGTTGGATGTTGACGAAAAACTATTTAGGGAAAATAAGGTTCATGCAACTCTATATGGACAGTTAATTGTTCCCCAAAAAATAGGTTTAATTCAAGGTGGGAAAATCTCTTCCTTGGCAACTTCAGCTGAAACATACGATTCTATATCTTTTGAATTGATTGATGAGTATAAGATTATGGATGGGTTAGTTGTTCTAGGAACTGGAAGCACTGTATATCACATTTTCAAATCGCTGGAAATTGAAAAAACATTGCTCGGAGTAGATTTGTTAGAAAATGGAAAAATTATTGAAACAGATATAGACGAAGAGACTCTTTATCAGAAAACAAAACAAGAAGACATTAGAATAATACTCACACCTATCGGAGGTCAAGGATTCCTTCTTGGAAGAGGAAACCAACAGATAAGTTCTCGTGTGCTAAGAAACGCTAGTAAGTTTGAATTTATTATTGTCTCACCTGAGCAAAAACTTGAAACAATAGACTTCCTTGAATTGGATTTAGATGAACCAATTAGTATTCCTGACATTAGAAATGGACATATTAGGGTCTTAACTGGATTTCACAGATACTCACTAGCAAAGATAAATGTTCAATTCTCTGATTAAATCTCTTCTCTTAATCTCATTTTGAGCTCATGAACATCATCATCATACTCTTTCTTTATTAGATCAGTCGCATGATGAAATTCAGTTGCTTTGATCAAGCTTCTTACTTCATCTATTTTATCTACAACTTCCCTTTTGTATCTTTCATACTTCTCTTCGTCTAGATGTTGATTATGTATCATTCCACTTAGAATCAGAGCTTTCTCAATAAATATTACAATTGGAAAACAAATATCATAAACTGAAGCTCTCCCTTCTTCAGAGATACAAAGCTTAAGGTTTCTAGCTAAATCGGGTAAAATTACCACATCAAAGAATAGTTTTTGGCTTTTTTCATTCTCTAGATAATCAAGCAATTGAAGGAGAACGTTCTTTAAATCTGGACCAAATATCTTGAAATCCTTTGGTTGAAGTGATAACATATTATCTGCATCAAAAGCTGGTTCTATAGCTT
>JAEOTK010000234.1 GCA_016839875.1 Candidatus Heimdallarchaeota archaeon | reverse complement strand
TTTCATATTGTTCTCCAAAAGATGAATTTGTAGAATATTTGAATAGTTTCTCCTTTAGAAAATTGAAGTTAAGCATCATTGGCTGTAACTATTTCTGATAGAACAGGTTTGGTTTTTCTATATATGAAAAACAAAATGAGATAGAAGAATAAGCAGATCATATTGATGCTTGACGCTGTAATTAGCACTGATTTCTCAAGAATTATCCAATCAAAGAAATCAATATAATATACACCAATGGATAATAATTGTATAATAAAGACACCAATCAAACCAAAGAACAATTTTCTGTTTGATGATTTTAGCAATAAAACGCCCATATAACTTAGAAAAGGTATCAACCAGATTAGATAATGGGGATAGAAGATGCGATAGAAAATGAAGAAACTAAGAAGATAAATCCCTGTGATTTTGATGAAATCTAATTTCTCTTTCTTAATTAAGAAATAAATTATGATCGAAGAGATAACAAACATGGCTACACCTAAAAGAATCAGACCAGGAATAAATTCCATCTGAAAAACATAGTAATAAAAACTGAATGATTTATCAGCCCTTATTACCTGCCAACCTAATCCTAAGCTTTTGAAATCTTCATATGTTAGCCATAGATAAGCAGTAAAACCTCCTGCTGTTCCAATTGAGCTTAAAGAGAAACCTATTGTTTCCAGATATTTTCTTTTCTTTATCAACCACAAGAATCCTACAGGAACAAAGATTAGTGGAATAACTTTGGTTAGGAATCCTATAGCAACTGATAAACCTGATAAGATGCTAAAGAGTAAATTTTTTCTGTTCTTCTCACAATTAACTTTCTGTAAAAAGTAGATTCCAATTAGTAAATATAGTAGGGGAAGTCCGTCGAATAGACCTGTTACCGTAGGTACTAGAATGATTGGATTAAGTAAGAATATTAGTGAAGTATACTTCAGGATATTTTTCTTCTCTTCATCTACTTTTTGTGCATTTACTAGAATGTGTTCTAATAGTAAAGCATCACAGAAAATAAAGATTACTAGACTGATTTTTCCAGCAATGAAGCTTTCTCCAAAGATAAAAATTAGTACTGCTAGAAAATAAATGTAAATGGGCAGATGGTACGGATATTGGATTATATCTCCGTTAATCTCTTTGAACCTAGGTTGTTCATACAAAGGGATTCCCTTCACAATATATAGTGCAGCATACCAGGGAACAAGATAATCGTAAGAGAAGCGAAAATTTGGTTCTATCAAGATACTAAGCAATAGGTAGAGAATAAATGCTAGTATAAGAAAGATAGTTTTTCTGCTAGACTTCATTTCTAAACATAGTAGTTTTCTTACTAATGATAAATCTTAGCTCAATTTCTACTCCTTTTCTTTATTCTTCTAATTACTAGTACAAACATTATCAGTGAAACTATTGAAATTGTTGCTTTTGAATATGTTTCCACAGGTTCTGTACCAACTATAAATGAATACATCTGACTGTTGAAGGTATTTCCTTCAGAGGTTTCTAGTTCTACAGACAATTCTATAAGATCCTCTAAATCATATTCTTTACCAATATCAAATTTAAAGAAATTATCTGAGGATTCAATCATCGTTTTATTTATCCAATCACCATCATTTACTCTGTACTTTAGAGTAGAAGAGGTAATATCAAATGAATCGTCAAAGCTTGCTTCTACGATTAGATCCTTACCAACTTTTTCAAGATTCTTTATATTAACAGTAATATCTGGAAACTGCTCTTTTACATACAACCAGTCATTAGCAGTTTCTAAGTTTCTTTCATATTTTATTATATCATCATAATAGTAATATTCAGTATATGGGTAGATTACGCTGTGTGCTATTATTCTTTCTCCGTTAAAGATTTCCTCATTCATTTGTTCTCTATCTATTGCATAACAAATTGCTTTGCGAATGTAACAAGATAAAGTGTAACCATCTTTTAAAGCATAATTCCACGCACCGCCAATAACAGGTCGTCGAAGGTTGAATACCATGTAACTGAAATTTGGATGTGGAGCAGTTGTTACATTGAAACGTGAATCATCTTCCATTATTCTTCTATCTATTGGAAATTGATCTAGATTCGTCCAATCTAACCTTCCCGAATTAAATTCTGCTAATTCAACAGAAGGATCTAGAAAAACATGTGCATTTATTGTTTGAACGAACGGTGTCATATCCTCGGTTCCATCAATAGCACCAACTCCAAACCAGTATGGACTACGTTGGAATACAGATTTGGAATTAAAGACATTGTAGTCCAGCATGTATTTGCCACATCCAAATGCAGAAGTACTGTACGATTGCCATTGAGGAGTAAAATAGATTCCAGGATACAATCCTACCGTTTTGACGCCTCCAAGTGAATATGATTCTGTAGGATCTGTTGAATTCAAGAAAAATTCAGGAATAACTCTTTCCATAAGTCTCGTCCAGATATCTGCAAAAGGTTCTAGTTTAGACGTTTCAGGATCACCATCAATATGGAGATGAAAAGCCAGAGGATCAGAAGGGTCAACATAGATATCAGAGATAGTCTGCATATAATCTGGAACGAAACTTGCTATTGGACTTCCAATCGTTAAGAGTGTAAAAACAACATCTTTAGCCATAACCTGTTGATTACTGCCATCGCTGTACTCACCATCTTTCAAACCTATCATCAGTTCTCCTGTTGGTATAGTATCTAGAGGAGCTGAACCATCATTTCGATCAGTAACATTATAAGAGGGGTTCCAGTACACATTATCTCTTAAGAAGAATTTATAGTGACAATCATCTATTTTTATCCAATCATGAATAAGACCAGTTTTGATTGGTATTTGTTCTGGACTCCATTGAATCATAGGTTCATGGATTAAATCTAGGATTCTAGTATTATCATAATCTAATTGAAGAACAGGTCTGTATATAGGATTCAAATCTTGCCAGGATGATTCTATATTTAGTTGATCCATAGACACTTGACCTTCATGCAAACTATTGAAACTCATGTAGGGTAAACAATCAACTATTCCCCATCTACTTTCATACCCCAAAGTGTTTGCCCATGTTGCTTCATAAGATGGATTATAAAACAGTGGAAACAGGGGTATTATTTGATCCATTATCAATTCCTGCCAGGCATAATAGTGTTGTTGTCTTTCTGGAAAGTCCATTATTTCAATACCTTCATCTAGCATTTTCTCATTAAGATTACAGTACGGAATATCGTATTTTAATCCAAACATGTTAAAATCGTAACCTATTAAATCTAAACTGAAACCTTCTTTATAATAAGGGCGCCAATCTGGTGTTTCTCCTACTCCCGTTGTACTCACAAGTGCTAGATCAAAATCATGAGTAAAAGGAAAATTATTAGAAAAATTTGAATCCCACGGTTCAACGATTACTTTGACATTAATACCTATATCTTCTAAATAATCAGCAATATAAAGAGCTATATCTGGACTTACTCCCCATCCCCCAACACTAGTTTTCAGAGTTAAATTTAACCACATAACAGTATCAGATTTCACATTAATACGAGTATTAATTGTGGAAAAACAAATTATAAATGCTAAAAACAAGCACAGAGCTACTTTCTTTCTTTTAGTCCGATTTCCAATAGACAACATAGCTTAAAAAAAACATTTTTGAATTATAAGTTTTGTGTGATTATTTATAAATGATGGTTAAAATGGACGAATTATTATCTGGGAAATTCTTTTAAAATCATCTAACAATCTTTTACTATTGAAGCAGAATACCAAATACTTTAGATTTCTAATTGTTATTTCGATAATTCTATTGTTTTCTGCTTCAGAGACATTCAAACAAACTGAACTTACTACATCTGATTCTTTTTCCCTTCCAAAAAAGGAACCTAAACTAGCTCTAGGGAACTTTACA
>JAEOTK010000233.1 GCA_016839875.1 Candidatus Heimdallarchaeota archaeon | reverse complement strand
TCCAGCTTACAATACTCACAGATTTAGAGATCCTGAAACTCAAACACCATTTCATCCTAAATCTTCTGGTCATATAGGACCAATTTTGAATATAGATGGTGTAAGAATCTATCATGCTGGGGATGCAGATAAGATTCCAGAAATGGAAAATCTAAAACCTACAATTGCACTTATTCCTGTTTCGGGAACCTATGTTATGGATGTAGAAGAAGCAGTAGAAGCAGCGAAATTGATTAAAGCTGATATCACAATCCCAATGCATGTAGGAAGGGGAATAGGAGAACTTTCGTTCGTAGATGAATTTAAGAATTTACTACCTGATATGGAGATTGTTACTCTAGAATTGGAAGAAGATTAGAAAAACCTAATCTTTAGTTTCCTTTTTTTTTTCTTCCTTTTTTTCATACTCCCAAGGCAACACAACATCTATTGTGTTTTCAACTAAGTATGTACCAATCCGGCTATTTGGATAACATCGAATATCATCCCACACTGCAAGAAGTGTTCCCTTTTCTGGAGCAACTATCGTTTCCTTCACTTTTCCAAATATATCTCTAATTTCTATTATTGGAGAATCTTTCTCAACCTCTTCACCTATTTTTACTAGTGGAATGAAAAATCCTGAAGTTGAAGTTCTTAAGTCAACTTCTCTCCAAAGAATGTCTTTGAATACTTTAAGATTAGTAATAGATTCAGTTTCTCCTTCTAACATTTTAACCCATTTTAAGACATTGAAAACACCTTTTTTTGCTGCTTCAATTATCTCACTATCAACTATACCTGATGCTCCCAATTCAACAGTAAAACCCGGTTTTCTAAATTTATTAACAAAACTCCCTGTTGTTGATCTATGCAGGTTTTCTTTGAAATATATATTAGGTGCATTTTCAAGAATAATAGTTAAGCCAAATGCTTCTACAAGAGAATGAGTTTTTTGGTATAACTTCTCTGCTTGCTCTTTTTCTTCTCCTTTATTCTCATCATAATAAACCCTATCAAGATAAGAGAAAGGAAATGATCGAATCGCATGACAATGTAAATCAATATAGTAGTCTACTTCATCGAAAATCTCTGCGAACTTTGTATAAAATATCTCTTGGACATTAGGATTTTTTTCATCATCAAACAATTCATCATAAGGATCATCATACTTTAATTCAGGTTTTTTCTTTGGTTTAGGATCTGGCCATAGTCTATTAGGATCTGTTCCTCCAATATAGAATGGAGATCTTGTTAGTGTTAGAAGTCCCGCAGGATTTAAGGATGGAACAATGATTACTGTTCCCTTTATTTTGCTAGCATCTAGTTCTTTGATAACTTCTTGAAGAGCAACTAAACCATGAAGTTCATCTCCATGAATATTCCCGGTGAATAAGAAAGTTGGTCCTTCCTCTAATCCTTGAATTATGCATATTGGAAGTTTTTCTGTATTCCCATGAGGATATTCAAACATCTCAACATAATCGAATTTTTTTTCTCCAGGTTTACTTTCAATATCAAATATGTTCATAGAAATCAAAAAAAAGGGAAAAAACTAGTATATAGATTTTTCTTAAAATGATATTACCCCCCTTGAAATGATACATAAAGGCTAAATTTCGAACAAGATTTTATATATAACTCGGAAAAAACAATTTCTGATTAATATGGAAGATTCAAGTGATGTTACAGATATTGAGGCTAAGGATACCAATTTTCGAAATATTTTTCTCTGGTCAAGTTATGATGCAGCTGATACGCTTTTTAGTCAAGCAGTAATCAGTCTTATCTTTCAACCATTCGCACTATTAGTCGCATTTTACAACGGTGTTCCATCGTATAGTCAAGCCTTTCTTTATATGTCATTATTTATGGCATTTTCGAATTTACTCGTAGCTCTTTTAGGACCTTTAATAGGCGCGTTATCCGATACTATTGGAAGAAGAAAACCATTAGTTCTTATAGTTGCAGCTATTATGATGCTAACTTCATTGGGTATGATGGTTTGGAAGAATTTTATCTGGCTATGTCTTATGTTTGTAGCAGCTAATTTCTGCTATCAAGCAGGAAGAATGTTTTATGATAGCATGATACCATTTCTATCAAAAACAGAACAAAGAGGTCTAGCCTCATCTATTTCAGGATCATTAAGCTTCATTGGTACCATGGGTGCAATTGCTTTAGGTATGGTAGCTTATGGGCAAACCAACGAACCTGATGTCCCTGCTAGATTATATGAAGCAGCAATGGAAAATGCTAGTAATTTGCAACCTGGAAATGCACCTAATTTTGGTAATTTATGGTTGTTCATTATTCTTGCTGTTGCAGCAATTGCTTTGTTGACAATACCATTTATTTTTAGCAAAGAGAAAACACAACCTTATACACCAGGTATTAGAAATAACCTTAAGATTTCTCAAACTAAGTTTAAGCAAACTTTGAAGGGATTGTTCAAATACAAAAACGCTCTGATTTTCATTATTGCTTGGTTCTTTGTAACAGATGCTGCAAACACAGCGATTCTTTACATGAATGCAGTATTAACTGATGGTGGTGGTGGAACCCCTAACGATGCATTACTTATCATTGCCGTTGGAGGAGGACTATCAATGGTAGGTGCAGTTTTTCATGGATATCTTATGGATAAAATTGGACCAAAAAAGAATTTTTTGATAAATATTATAGCTTGGGGAATAGCTATTTGTTTAGCTATACTTTCAACAGCTCTAAATGGTTATCATTTAGCCAATGGAATTCACTTGAACGCAGAAGGTACAGCTAGTGCTTGGGCATATAAAATAATGTTTGCAATGGTAGTTCCAATTGGTATCGGTTTTGGAGGAATTTGGATCATTGGACGACAGTTTATTTATCAAATTGCATCTCCAACTGAGGTTACACAATATATGGGTTTCAAACAAATTTCAGGTCGAGTGAGTGCAATTGTGAGTCCTCTGATTTTCTCAGGATTCATATCACTTTCTGAGATGTTAGGTCTTTCAATTCCTTTCAGTTATACAGTAGCTCTTGCACCTCTATTTGTGTTCTTTATTATAGGTTTCATAATTATCACAAGATATACTTCTGTTCATGAGGAATATCTAGCTGGAGAAAGAGCTCCATATAAGAAACTGCAAAAATAATCTTTCATTTTTTTCTTTTTATTTTTATTTAATCAATTTTATAATTCATTCAGAGGAAACTGAATATAATGCTTGATTTATATAATTGTTCCGACAATAATACTTTCATTAGTCTCTAACAAAAGACTAACTAGACTATCTTAAAATGAATAGTAAGCAAATTTTTTTTAAGTAGAGTGTTTTTATTAACTTGATAATATAGTGAATTCCTCATGAGACAAACTAAGCTCAACTCCGAACAAAAAACCTTGGATGAAATACTAGCTGTCTATGAGAAACAAGAAGAGGGTTTGGATACTGTTTCAAAGACTCATGAATATCCAATTGGAGATATTAATGAATTAGTTGAGCGAAATCAAGTTTTATTAGAGGCACTAAGAAAAGTCAAGTTACTTGTTGAAAGATTACTAGGTCAGAACAGGGAGTTAAAGCGCAAGGTTGAGGCTCTTGAAGAAGGCAACAAAGATCAGGAAAATCAAGGCATTAAAGTCGTCTCAACTGCTCGTTATAATGAGATGCAAAATAATGCAAATGAATTAGCCCGAAGTATGCCCAAACTCATCAAATTGATCAAACTTCTAAATCAAGAAAACAAACTTGTTAAAGAAAAGTACACTGCTTTAGAAGATGAATTTGAGGATTTGATAAATGAGAAAGATGGCTTGAAGCAGAAGATTTCTTCTTTAAATGAGACAAGCCAACAAGAAGTATTAAAGGAACTAGCTGAACTATTTCCATCTGAAGAAATAGCTGCTAAAATTGCAAAATCTATTTCATCGCAAGTCGATCAAGAAAAAACAATGCCATCAATATCTGATGTCATTAATTTTGAACAACAAGCTTGGATGGATCTAAACCAAGTTGGAGGTTTCAGTACAGAACAAGTATCTAAGCTGGTTAATTTGGTTGTAGAAATCAACGAAAAAATAGAAAATCTCAGCGGTTCAATGATAGTAGCTCCACCACCAATACGAAGAACTCAAACTCAACTCGATTTGACAGGTGCTATAGCAGAGATACCGGATATGGAAGCAGATAGTCCTCCTGATCGTCCAGACTTAGAAGAAGTTCTTGATGATATTCTTGTCTCTGGCTAACACAACAAATATAATCTCTATTTTTAAGCAAACAATATGACTGTGAATCAATTCTTTGAATATGAGATAAATATTGCACAGATTAACAATTACAAATTTGAAGTCGATTTTGGGAAAGAATCAATGGAGAATTTGCTTATGGATGAATCAGAAGAAGTTCCTGGTGGAGAAGGCGTTGGGCCATCAGCTTCTATGTTGTTAGCATCGGCTGTTGGATACTGTCTGTCTGCATCTTTGACTTTCTGTCTTTCTAAGAAACAAGTTACTTTGGATGATTTAAAAACAAAAGTCAGCTTCAAACGTCAGAGAAATGAAGATGGATTTTGGCGAATTACAGAAATCAATGTTAATCTCCAGCCAACTGTAGAAGAAAAGGAGAATGTAAACTTCCTTAGATGTATCGAGATTTTCAAGAACTTCTGCATTGTTTCAGGTAGCGTTGAATCGGGCATACCTATTAATGTAGAGGTGCTTTAACAAAACAGGAAATGAGAATGGAGAGAGTTTCAGATCCCCGTTTTTTCTTGCATTACTTAGCAAAGTAGTGCATGGTCATCATCAACTCTCAATATGTTCTAAAATTGGTCTATAATATGCATTTTGATAGGAGAACTATTCTGTTTTTACTTATTTTATTTAGACGATGCGTAAAGATTAAATAATAATACAGAAATAATACGACTGGTGTTTAAAATCTCACCGTCGAAACCTGGAAATAGAACATCAAATGTTTATACAATAAATGTTCCCTCAAATTTCAAACAAGGGGTTCTTAATCAATCGCAGAAATTTGGAGGAGCTAGTAAATTAATCACTATGTCCTTAGGTGATTTAGCATCTAGATTAAGAAAAATCACTTCAGGGATAAATATTGTTGAAGAGATGAATGATTATATCAAACTTGAAATTCTGCTTATGCAAAGATTCGAAGAAGAATCAAAGAAGAACAAAGATTCGAAGCTTTCTTTCAGATTGAAAGATCCACTTAGCGAAGAGTGTCTTTCAATAATAAAAGAAAAAACAGGCTGGTCTACTTCTAAAGCAGTTCGAATTTCATTGATATGGTACATCTCTGCAAATTTTGATACTCCACTAGCTTCTGATGACTACATCTCACTACTTAGATGCCCTCATTGTGATTTTACTACACATGATCAAAGAAACTTAGGGGTTCATATTCAAAGTCTTCATAATACATTATATCGTCAAGAAAGAATACCAGCTCCATCTCAAAAAACTTTAGATCAATATGCTTCTACACCAGTTTCACAAAGAACTACTGAGGAATCAAGATTACTTCAAGAGTTAGGATTAGATGAACTAGAAGCTGCAACACCTACTGAAGTAGAAAGTGAAACCACAACACTAGACAAAAGTGAACTTAAGGAAATTATAGAAGAGAGATTAAGAGACAAAAAGACAAAGAAAGGAAAGGATGAGCAAATAGATAAATTGGAATCTGAGATATCTGAAATTTTAGAATCGCTCAGAGAAGATGGACTTATTGACTAGTTTCCTTAATGGTAAGAATAATATAAACCTAAGCGAATCATAAATATGGAGTTATCTGCATGACGAAACCTATGAGAGTATTGCTATGTGAGGATGATACAGATATAGCTTTCCTCATCAAAATTAATATTCTCAAAACATATTCAGATGCAGAAGTCTATATAACAAAAACAAAAGAAGAGACTCTCCAAACTCTTTTAGATCTAAAATATGATATTGATGTTATTCTTCTAGACTATTTGTTAGTTAACTCTACAGGATTAGAAATTCTTGAAGAAATACGACAAATTACTGAAATACCTGTACTTATCATAACAGGTCAAGGTTCAGAAGAAGTAGCTGTTAATGCAATGAAAATGGGAGCTTCTGACTATATAGTAAAACGAGGTAGATTCTTCAATCAGATTCCAGGTGTTATTGATAAAGTAACAAAAGTAGAATCTAAATATGATTTAGATAAAATCTTTGTTTCCTTTTACCGTTTTGGTGAGTCTGGTACTGAACCAATCTATATCAACAAAGTACCTCATGAATATGAGAGTATTAAGGAGACTGTAATCTTATCTTTAGGAGTTCTGTTATTTACTCTTTTCGGGATGGGTGAATCTACTATGATTGAAACAGGTTCTACAATTACTGGTCCTGTTAAAATTCCTAAAATGAAGCAATACAATGCTACTAGTTTTCTCTATGTAGTCAGAGATAAAAACCAAAAGGATCCCAGATTCAGTGGGAATGATTTCTGCATTGTAGCGCTAGGATATCCAGCTGAATATTCTGACTTGGTTTATGGTATAGATAAAATCAGAAATATTCTTAACAAATTCTTCGAAGATGTAGTGGATATCTCTGAAGTGGCAGAAAAAGCTACTCTAGTAGAAGAACAAATTTACAATGTTATTAGAAGATTCTAACTCATAAATTCTGAAAGGTTTCCTTGTATTTTTCAACTATTTTTGATGCTTCTGCTTCCCAATTAAACTTTGTTAGATAACTCTGTTTTGCTGCATCTTTCATTTTACTTAGTTCTGCTTGATTTTTACAAAGCGATAGAATAGACTTTGTGATTGTCTCAGACGAAGTAGCATCTATTAGAAGTCCTATATCTCCTGCCTCCTTTATCGCTCTCTGTAGTCCTTCAAAATCTGAGCCAATGAAAGGAACTCCTGCCGAACAATAATCATACAACCTATTAGGCATTCGAAGATAATTGTTCTTGCCTGGTTGGAGTAAAATCAATCCAATATCACATGTTCTAAGAATAGAAAGAGCATCAATGTAGTTCATCCAGCCAGTAACTTTGAAATATTCTGTTAAGTTTTTATCCTCTATCATCTGCTTCATTGGTTCGAGAGCTGGTCCTGATCCAATAACTAGGAATTCAATTTCGGAAGGTTTCATTTTGTTCTTTAATTCTTCAACAGCTTCAACAGTTTGGTAATAGCCAAGATTGCTATACATAACTCCAAAATGAGCAATTCTGAATTTCTTAGTTTTAGTAAATTCATCTGTTATCTTAAGTTCATGAGCTTTATTTACATCAATGTGAGAAGGATAATTAGATACCCAGATACTCTCCTTTTTGTATTTTCTCTGAAGAGTATTTGTTACAGTTGTAGCTGCTGTTATAATTCCATGCACTTTTCTAATGTAATATTTCTCCACTAGAGTATACACCCATAATGCTGGAAAACCAAAAGTTTCCGACATCTGTTCTGGAAAATTTTCATGGCTGTCATATATCAGTATTTTACTGTTTTTCGAGAGCTTGGATGCAAGTGGGAGAACATTGAGATCATGTAGATGTATGATATCATATTGCTTGTCGCTTACGATTCTTCTGACTTGTTTCCAAAATTCAAAGTATTTGAAAAACAGTTTCTTCTTTATTGGAACTCGTAAGATGATATATCCATCTCTCTCTTCCTCTTCAGGCAAATTCCCCAGAGGATTTGTTGCTATAATAGTTACTTTATGTCCTTCATTGACCAAATATCTTGCTTCTTTTTCAACACGTACATCTGGTGCTACTGTACTTAAAACTACCATTAAGATATTCCAATTTTCCTTACTCATTAAACGACACTTAAAATCCCTATTTATCAAACTTTTGAATTATCAGTATAGACCAATCTTTTTTACTACAAATTTATAAATCGACTTAAGAGCTCAATTTAATGAGTCACGAAATTAAGTTTCCTGCTGATTTTCTATGGGGTACTGCTCAATCTGCCTATCAAACTGAAGGAATGAATGACAATTGTGATTGGTGGGAATTTGAGAAGAAACCTGGTAACATAAGAACTGGAGAAAGATCTGGATTAGCATGTGATCATTACAATCGATTTGAAGCCGATCATAAACTGTTAAGCAGTCTTGGACATAATGCTCATAGAACAGGAGTAGAATGGAGCAGAATAGTTCCTGAAGAAAGCAAAGTTGATGAAGATGAAATTGAACACTATCACAAGGTGTTTGAATCTTTAAAGAAAAATAATCTAACAGGTTTTGTAAATATTCATCATTTTACAATTCCTTTATGGTTTGAGAAAAAAGGAGGTTTTCTCAAAACTAAAAATCTCAAACATTTCTCCTATTACTGTGAAGTTTTAGCAAAAAACTTTCCTGAAGTTGAATTCTGGAATACTATCAACGAACCTAATGTTTATGCAGCTGGGAGTTATCTCTATGGGGAATTTCCACCCAAGAAAGGTTCTTTCTATGCATTTCTTAAAGTAACTAGAAATATCTTGAAAGCTCATGCAATTGCTTATCAAAAAATAAAAGAATTTAATCCAAACAGTTCTGTTGGTATAGTGAAAAATTATCCGTACTTCATTCAGAAGTATGAAGGAAGATTTTGGAAGAAGTACTTTGCTTCTATAGCAGATCGAATATTCACTCAAGTATCATTGAACATGTTAAAAACAGGTAAAGTTCCATTCATTCCTTTTGCAAAAAAAGATTGGCTCAAAGATACTTCTGATTTTATAGGAGTAAATTACTATAATGCTGCTAGGTTTATTTTCAAATTTGGTTTTCCTGTGGATCTCTCTATGGCTCTTCCCAATGCTAAGAGAGTAACTCAAATGGGATGGGGGCCATATCACAAGGGTCTTCTTCATGCATTGATTCGTACTCATGAAGAGCTGAAAAAACCAATATATGTAACGGAGAGTGGAATTGGTACATTGGATGATGAGTGGAGACAAGAATATATCGTTAGACAATTACTAGAAGTCAATAGTGCTATCAAGAAAGGAGTAGATGTTCGTGGTTACTTTTACTGGTCTTCAATTGACAACTGGGAGTGGGCGTATGGTTTTGCACCTCGATTTGGGTTAATCGGAATAGATTATGAAACGCAAGAGAGGAAGGTAAAAGATTCTGCTAAAATGTATGAAATAATCGCAAGACAAAACAAAATTCCTAAAGAACTCTTAGACCAACACAAAATCAACCTTTGATCTTATTCAAGCAAAATAATTAATTGTTTGATATCTTCTCATTATCTCTTTTTTCTCCTCTATCTCTTTTTGTTTATGTTCAAGATCCCAAATAGAGACTTCATTAAAACCAATTAGATCGAATGATGATAAACGTGTCATAGAGATGTTTTCTTCTTCATCCATGACAATCTTACCTTCCATTTCTAGTTCCTTAAGAAGGACTTTGATTCTCATAAAATGTGTTAATAAGTAGTAAGGTTGCCAGAATTCTTTTATGAGTTCTTTAAAATTAACTGTTTTTTGTTTTTTGAGAAGATTTTCCAGATGCTCTTCCAAATTCCTTTTTGTAAAATTACTAAGCTCGTTAGTATCGCCCCACATTTTCGTCATATTACTTTCGCTAATCTGAGTATGTTCAAACAACCATTTTAAACGTCAAAGAAAAAGTGGGACAGATTGAAAATAATTTAGTAAGCGAAAAGCAATTATTACTGAATGAACATACTATTATCTAAGAATGTGATAATATGAATCAATCCCTTCTTCTTCTGTATGATTCCAAAATAAGTGAAGGAGAAGTGAATTTAATCGCTGAAACCTTGACAGAAGTATATCAGATATCTATCAGGGAAATTAGGGAACATGAGCTTGCACCCTTCGCTTTTGATGAAACTAGGAAACAATATGATGGACAGAAACTATTGAATAATCTAATTGATGAATCAAAATTTACATTCTTCTTCTGGATAATTGAAGATGATATATTTGTTCCACTGATGAATTTTGTTTTTGGTTTAGCATCAAAATACTATGGTGCAATTGTATCCTTCTATCGATTAAATAACATCGAAATGAAGATAAAAGAAAGCATTCACGAATGCGGACATGTCCTTGGCTTAGGGCATTGCTATAACAATTGTGTAATGCAATATTCATCATCTCTTTCGGATGCTTTGAAAAAGCCAACTTCTTTGTGTGACAGTTGTAAGAAATCACTAAAGGAGAAATAAGATTTTTTGTATGAAACAAAGGTTAAATAAATTCATTAAGTTGTAGTTATGTAGTTGGTGTTCCTTACTTGCATCAGAAGTACATAAGTTCAGTTGTAGAAAGTTGTACAAAAGACAGAAGTTATGTAGTTATGCTCAAGTGGGATAACATTGACGAAGTGTATGATAAAATCAGTACTAAGAGTCTACTCATACAAAAAATTGGGAACATGATTGAGAAATTTCAGTTTGGAGAAACGAAGATATCGTTTTATAGAACAGGAAAAATCATGTTAACCAATGTTGATCATATAGAGACATTGTTGGATAAATTACTGAGGTAAAAAAATGTCAAATCTAGAAGGATTACTAAAACAACATGGAAAACCAGAGAGGGAAGTATATCTAGACTGGGAAAATGGATCAGTGGTTGACAAAGAAGTATTGGATGCTATGATCCCAATCTATCGTGAACGAACAT
This sequence comes from Candidatus Heimdallarchaeota archaeon, assembly GCA_016839875.1. The sequence goes on along the minus strand of JAEOTK010000233.1, from coordinate 6,050 downwards.
TTGGGAATCCCGCAATTACACATAAAGTGGGTTGGGAAACATTAGATTTCTATATGAAATCAAAAACCACAATTGCTGAACCTTTGAATGTCGATCCTCAATCAATAGCTTTAACTCACAGCTTCACAGAATCAAACAATTTAGCTATCAAGGGACTAGCTAAAATGAATAAGAAACGTAAAAAAATAATTGTTTCTGAAGTTGAGCATTTGAGTATCATACACACAGCAAAATCCATGTTTAGTCAAGATTACAAAGTGGAAGTAATTCCAGTTTCAAATGATGGTACAATAAACTTAGATATCCTGCAAGATAAAATTGATGATGAGACACTCTTAGTAAGTTTCCAACAAATCAACCATGAAATTGGTACCATTCAACCAATAAAATCAGCACTAGAAATAGTGAAAGATAAAGATGAGAAAATATTCTTTCATACAGATGCAACTGCAGCTTTTGGAAGGATACCTCTTGATTTTAGCAAACTAGAGGTTGACCTAGCATCATTCAGTGGAAATAAAATTCTAGGACCAAAAGGTATAGCTGGACTTTATATCAAAGAGGGAGTAAAACTGAAATCAATTTATGAAGGTCAACTGAGTGTAGAAATACTAGCTCCTGATGTAGAAAATCCAGCACTACTTGCGGGATTTTCAAAAGCTGTTGAATTACAATTCAAGAAGTTTGATGAGATTAAAGCTCATACATCAAAGCTTCGAGATAAGTTGTTATATGGTTTTCAAACAAGTATTGAACGAACTGATATCAATGGTCCAGCAGGAGATCGAAGAGCTCCAGATAATGTGAACATAAGTTTTCTAGGTTGTGAAGGTGAAGCACTAACAGTTGAATCTTCAATGAATGGAATCTTTGCTTCAAGTGGAAGTGCCTGCACAAGTCGTGTTCTAATGCCAAGTCATATCTTGACAGCAATAGGTAGAAAACCAGAGGAAGCTCATGGAAGTTTGTTGATGAAGATCAATCGGTTAAATACAGAAAATGATATAGATTACGTATTGGAAACTATGCCTAAAGTGATTAAGAGAATCCGTTCAATTACTGGAGGAATAGAACTCTAAAAGGAGATAAAAAAATGTCAAGTAGAATCCCCTTACCATATGCCCCCAAAGTATTAGAATTATTTCAGAATCCTAAGAATCTCGGAAAAATGGAAGATGCAACAATTATTGCAACAGCTGGAAGCCCAGCATGTGGAGATATGATTGCATTTTATTTAAAAATAGCAGAAGAAACTGAAGTCATCACTAAATCCAGTTTTGAAAGCTATGGATGTGCTTCTAATATTGCAGCTGCGAGTCAACTTACAATTATGGTTGAAAATAAAACCTTAGAAGAAGCATGGAATTTTACATGGAAAGAAGTTTCTGACGCTCTGGGCGGTCTTCCTTCAGTCAAAACACACTGCGGAAGTTTAGCAGTTGGAGCACTACGAAGAGCAATCAGAGCATATTTTGATGAAGTTAAAAAAACAGCTCCTACATGGTTACCTTCAGATTTATCAAAAGATGAAAAACATGCACTAGAGGAAGAAGCTTTAGCTGAGAAATTGAAGAAGAAATACAAACTGTAAAAACTTAGCTTAATTTATGAGTTTTCTTGTAAATTTGCATTTTTTTTGCCGGCATGTTTACAAAGATTTTTAATATACATTGTGATAAAATAACTTACTCAATAACATAAAAGGTGAAAAAATGGGTAAAATATGGGATATATTACAATTCGTCTTTGCTTTACTTATTGTTTGGGTAATCCTAGATATTTCAGAGGGTATACTCTGGGTAGCTGGATTCTTCAGTGGTTTAGGAATAATGTTCCTTGGACCATGGGCAATAGTATGCTATTTGATAGTAATAATCGGAATCTTCCAAATGGTAAAAGCATTTACCAGAGATTAAAAATCTCAAATTCCCTTCTTTTTTAAAAGGCAGGGTTACATAAGAAAGGAAACAAAATTAATATTCTCTAATGTATTTTTTATTCTTTTTTTATAGAATTAAATCTCTTAGTGATAGCAGTAATGAACCCGCAAAAATGAATAGAATTCCTATCAATTGTTTCTTTGTCATCTTCTCCTTCAGAAGAAATACTCCAAGAACCAAGACAACAAGAGGTGATATCGATGACAATGGAGTACTTATTCCCGCACCTATTTTTCTAACTGCGGTAAAGAATGACATACCACCCACACACCATGCCAATGCTCCTCCAACGCTAAGAAGTAATGCTTCCTTTTTGGGGGCAAAGATCTCAAAGCCTTTTTCCTTTCTTTTGATTATTGCTCGAGTGAGGGCAAAGATGAAAGCTAATACAACCATTAGTCCATTTCTAATTGCCATCATTGAAACTACTTCAACTTGAGGATCATCAAGAATTAATTTTGTAAAGAAAATTGTTAGTCCCCAGAATAGTGCAGCTAGAAGAGATAGTATGATTCCAACCATCATTTTTTTTCGTTTTTCTGCTCTTTCTTCTTTGAATAATCCTTCCTCCTCTTCCAGATTTTCCTCGGGGATATTTTCTTCATCCCTTTGAGAAAAATAGGAAACAATTATTACTCCAACAGCTATAATTACTGTCCCAACAATAATCAGCCAGTTAATGATTTCTTTACCTGTGAAGAGAAGTGCTAAATTAGTAACCAGAGGATAAATTGCTGTAATGGGTTGTGAGATTGAAACGTTTATTTTCTTAAGAGCAAACAGAGAGAAGAAATCTCCTAGCGCAATAGTAATAACTGCTCCGATTAGCCACCAATGATTTGGAGGTAGAAATATTTGCACTAAAGAGGGAGTTCCAAAACTGATTAAAGCAATTATAATTAGCAGTGGTATAGCTATAAGCCCTTTGATATAAGTAGCGTTTAGAGGATCTGTATTCTTCACCCCAACTTTGAAGATTACCAAAGAAGACCCCCATGCAAAAGCTGCGGTGAATGAGAGCACTATCCCTACTGCTAAAGACATTGATTGGATAATTTCCAGTAACTCTTAAAACTTTTGCCAATAACTTCTTGGTTAGATATTTCGAATCTGAATAATCTTTCTTGATATTGCATTCAGGTCATTGCCTACTACGACAATACCATGATCCCTCAAAACAGCAATGTCACCAGCACCTAGAGATTTGACAGTTTCTTTTGCAAGGTCAAAGGTTCCATATGATAGAAATTTGGATGTAACAGAGAATCTGTTTAGCAGCTGTAGTTTTTGAATGTTAGGTACATGAACATGAACACAATAATCAACATCAGCTCGATTCTGATAAATTAGTAGATGCATTTTTGTCTCAGAACTAGGTATATTATTTCCATAAAATCTGACAGTATCTTCATAAACATCGGAAACAACTTTCGAGAAATCTTCCTCTATTCTTAAACACTGCAATTTTGATCCACTAGTTGATATCAATATCCCATCGTTTAATCTCACACTTACATTACCAGCTATTCCTTTGATACAATCTTCAGGGAGATTTTCAAGAGCTGAGATTAGCTTAGTTGCTGAATCTTTAATGAAATCATCTATTACTAATTTACCAATATTCTTGTGTTTGAATTTTACTCCTGAATGAACTTCTGACATCGTTTTAGTCTCTGTGATTATGAATAACTATATTCCTTGTCATTCTTATTTACTTCGTTTCATCGAATTTTTTACTTTCTACAGCAAGACTTTTCATTTGGTTATAACTCATTAAATTGATAAGAATGAGTAGAAATATTCCAATAAAAGTTGAAAGAAAAGAAGACATCCCTAGCTTCTATGCAGAAAGTATCCAGATAGTTCATTCTGTTACTGGTTTCAAGATGATTGTGTTTAGAGATAAAGCAGAATATGGTGCAGATCCTAGTATGGGACCTGATGCCTTAATTCCTAGGTCAATAATAAAGGAAATTATAACAGAAGTTAGTTTTTCTCCACAGCAGGTAAAGATACTCGCAAAAATAGTAAATGAACAGATAGCAGCATATGAATCAAGATTCGGAGAAATAAAACTTCCTGATCAAGCAAAGAAAAGAGATAATACTACAGCTACCTATACCTAATTCAATTTCTTATTCTATAAACTAGCTTTCTTTCTTCTGAATTCGATCCATTGTATTAAGTAAATCTTCTAGACTGAAAGGTTTTCTTAGAAAATAAGGAATTCCTAATTCTTCTACTTCTTCCTCTGTTAATGAATCATCAGCCGTAGCAATAATTATTTGATCCTTAAGATCAGGTGATATCTCTATCAATCTTCTTGCTACATCTAAACCAGATTTTTCCGTGAGTCTTTGATCAATTAAGAAAACTGTATCATGGAGTTTCTCTTTGATTTGCTCAATGCGTTCTATAGCTGCTTCACCTGTTGAGATAATTTCTCCAACTTCCATTCCTTCTCTCTCAAAAAGTAATTTGTAAAGATTGCTGATATCCTTCTCATCCTCAACGATGTAAATTTTCCTCATAAAGACCCCTTCATTAGTGATTAAGAAAGCATTATCTCATAACTCTTAAATTTTTCGAACCTCAAAATCCATAATAGAATCTTCTTCATTTTTATTATCACAATATATTTAAACAAAAACATCTAATGTTTCAAACATGAAATTGAAGGTTTCTTTAATCACTGCTTTTACTTTCAGTTTGATAGTTTTGTCCTCAATAAATGTTCAAGGAATGAAAGCTTCATGGGATATTTGGGCTGAAATTGAAGATTTCAATTCAGAAGTGTTTACTGTTAGTAGAGATAATATGCTGATCAAAATGATAGTCAAAGTGTATGAAGGGGGACCTGTATCTGTTTTTATTCTTAATGAAACAGCCTACAATCTATTCTCAACACCAGGGAATACACAAGAAGTTGTAGCTTATGCTGGTACGGAGAATATTAGCATAGGAGTTCCAGTATCAGTGGAAGGATCTTTAGGACCTAGTACTTATAATACAACAGGAGAAGTAATTAATTATTATGTTGTAGTTGATAATAGAGCAAATACTGTTGGATCTAATGTTCAAGTCGAAATAATATCAACCGTTCCTGCAGCTTCAGCATTATTTTCATTAATTACTTTAATTCCAATAGCTTATGTTGTTCATAGAAGAAGAAAGAAGTGAAAGACATAGTTCTTTATTAGGAAGTAAAAGTTAAAAGCAACTGTTTTTTCTAAATCTTAACGTGAAGTGATTTAATGACAAATGTACCTCATGAGGAATCTGTAAATTTTAGATATGACGTTCAGTCAATGATTAAGCATCCAGATTTAGTACGTGATGATAAAAATAAAATTCGCGATCATATAGAGAAAGATTGCATTGGTGATTGTCTGCTGGTGATTGGTATGCCTGGAATGATAAAGGTCCACTTTCATACTGATGAACCTGAAGATCTTCGCAAAGTACTCGGACAATATGGTGAATTTGAGAATTTTGATATCGAAGATATGAAAGAGCAATATGAAGCTTTCAAAGCAAAACAGCAACAAGAGTAAATGTCGAACATGCCCCAATTATTACTATCAAGTTCATTGTGCAAGGATTGTGGAGTTTGTTGTTTTAGCTGTGAATATCTAGATACTCAAGGTTGTACTAATAATGAATATAGGCTTCAATCCAGATGTGCATCCTTTCCTCTACTTTTTGGAAATCCTGATCAGATGGGGCATGAAAACTTATCAGGAAAACTTAACGAAAATATGATATCCTCAAGTAATAAGGGGTGGTTCGTTTTTGATCTGAGTGATTGTATACTTCAACAAAATGAGATGATGTTTAACACCCTAAGATGGATAATTGAGGATATCAATAATGGCAAAGATATCAGCTGGTATTTCATGAAATATGGTGAAAATGAAATATCTATTACAGTAAATAATGAAGAAAACTAAATTCTGGTTACTTGTCTTCTTGTCTACTTTTGTAGTCCTTCACATCAGTTCTTAAGCTTCTAAAGAGAGGGATTATAATTAAAACAACGATGAAAACTGATAGTATTAAACCAAAAAGAATCCAGGGAGTCTCTAATATTCCCTTACCAATCCATATGTC
>JAEOTK010000232.1 GCA_016839875.1 Candidatus Heimdallarchaeota archaeon | reverse complement strand
ACTGAAAGTTTCTTTCGAGGAAGTGGTTTAGGTCCAACTCCTTTATAAGCTACAAGTTTTCCCCAGAAAGGTTGATCACCGTGATATGGAATAATAATAGTTGGCACTCCAGATCTTAAACTAGCAGCAGTAGTTCCTGCACCACCATGATGAACAATAGAGTGGACTCGTTTGAACAACCACGAATGGGAAATAGATTCCACCATATGAATTGTGTCCGGCAAATCTATTTCCTGTAATCCACTCCAGCCTGTTTGGAGAATAGCTCGTTGATTGGAAAAATTTAGAGCTTGAGAAACGAGTTTCGTAACCTCTTCAGGTTTTCTATTACTCATACTTCCAAATCCGATATACACTGGTGGAGAACCATCATTGATGAAATCCAATAAATCAGATGGTGGTTTCCAATTCTCTGATTCGTCCAAATACCAATATCCTGTCATTTGAATATTTTCTCCCCAATCCGAAGGTTTTGGTATTACCGATGGACTCAAACCATAAATGATTGGACTGCTTTGAAAGATACTTGAAGAAAAAGGACCCCAAAAAGAGGATTTTGACAGATTGAGAACTTCTCGTCTTTGAAGATTATCTGATGAACGATAAGCCTGCCATACCATCTGTTGAGAGAGTTTATGAGATAAAAGAGTGAAATACCCCTTAAACCAAGAAGGAATATCGGGGAAAAGTACTCCAGGGAAATCCTTTGTTGGATTTAATGGAACATTGAAAGCTGGAAGGAAAGGTATGTCTAGCTTTTCAGCAATTGAAATAGCTATAAACTGACCGCTTATTCCTGCTATTACTACATCAACATCTTGACATGCGGATAAACTTCTCTCAGCAAGTCTTATTGCATTCTCTTCCATTTCTTTCCTCATCTGAAGCATCGATGCAAGAAGTTTACCCTCCTCAAGTACTCTGCGCATTTTTTCTGCTTGAATGATTTCTTGAGAATTAACTTCAATAGGGAAGAAATCTACTCCATGGGTTTGAGCTAAATCCTCAAAGTTTTGGTTGGAAACTAATCGTACAGAATAATTTGCATCTTTTAATCCCTTCCCCAAAGCAATATAAGGTTGTACATCTCCTCGACTTCCTGGAGCAATAATAGTAATACGCATGAAATTTTGTATTATTCTCAATTATTATAATGTTATCATTTGAATTTAGAAGAATTAATCGCTCAAGTTATAATCACTTGTCGTGTAATTTTCTCTTATTACGACTTCATCATTTTGATACTTTGTAGCAAACTGACCACAATTTGAACCTATATCATTCTCTTCCCATTCTCCTATACTAATAGAAGCTTCAAACCCTCTTTTCTTAAATTCTTCAACTAAAGGATTCAATTCAGAATTTTCTTCAGTAATTCCACTTTGAAGCTTGTTATGTATAGCTTTGTTAGTGGGATTAACGGGTGTGAGTTTGATCCAATACTTTTCTGGGTTGAAATGCTTTAAAATAATATCGGGATCTATCTCTGAATCTTCTGCAACTGCAAAATTAAGAGTGATTTTTCTGTCTCCATCTGCGTACCATTTCTCCCCAAAAGATGCAATCTTCTCTAAAGTCCAAATATTTGGGCTCATCCACTTCTTTCTCTCTTCCTCATTGGTGGAGTGTATAGAGAATTGAAGCTGAAATCTGCCATTTGGATAATATTTGCTTTTTATCTCAATTAGTTCTTCAAGAAATTTTCCTGAACCTTTAGGAGCAATAGTACTAATACAAGGCATTAATCCTGGAGCATCATAAATTGATGGTAATTCTCTTAATGCTTCAAGAACATGTTCGTTAAGTGTTGGTTCTCCCATTCTGGCAAATTGGATTTTAAATTTTGGAATGGATATCTTTCCATCAGGAAATCGAGAATTAATCATATAATCAATCTCTTCTAACATTCCCTCTTTAGAGACTTTACCATGATAATATTCTCCTGCATCACACATAAGGCAACCTATGGGACATCCATACATTGTTGAGATGATTAAAACCCACTTCTCTTCTCTAGGAACGGGAGGTTGTATACTCTCAACAAACTCCACAATTTTATCATCTTGTTTAGCAATATAGAGGATAGCTAGGTCCTCTTTACCATACTTGCCTAGGAGCTCCATTATAATCTTCCTCTCTAGATAGCTTTTTTACTATTTCCATCGCGGTCTTCATTCCATCTCCCATAGCAATGGAAACTTGTCTGTAATTTCCTTTCTTTACATCTCCGATGAAAAATAGCTTTGTTCTATCTATTGGATTTTCATATTCTTCTTTAAGTTCATCTGTTAAAAATACAATGTTTGGCTCTCTTCCTATAGCGACAACAATCAGATCAGATTCTATTTCCTTTACTTCTTTTTCTAATTTAGTTGCTAGAACGACCGATTCATTCTCAGTGAATATCTCATATGGAGTTCTGTTTGATAGTATAGAGATCTTTTTTTCTTGTTCCACTCTTTTCTGAAGAATAGGTAAACTTTTTGTTTTTTCAGTTCTCTGAATAATTGTAATCTCTTTAGCAGTTTTACTTAAGTTAAGAGAATAATCATAAGCTACATCTCCACTACCTATTACTGTAATTACTTTACCTTTGGAATTTTCTTTTGCGTTATAGAATTCATAGAATAGTTTCTTAGATTCAAAAGCTTGTTCCTCTCCATTTATGCTTAACTTACAGGGTATTGAACCTGTGCCTATAATCAAGTAACTAGAATGAACTTCTGTTTCTTCAGCTTGGATTATATACTTTTCATTCTTTTTAGAGATTGATTTTACGCCCTCCCAAATGATAGGGATGTCGTTGTTGATGAGTTGTTCTTCTAATAATTTTACATAATCCTCCCCGCTTATCCCTTCTGGAAAACCTATTAAATTCTCAATTAGATTTGCATTTCTAATTGTTCCACCAATTCTTTCAGTTACGATTACAATTTCAATTCCTGAACGTACTAGTTGAATCGCTGCTGTTGCACAGGCAGGACCCCCTCCTATCAAAGCTACATGTGTTTGGATTTTCTTATTCATTCAATATCTCCTCAGAGGAAACACAGATTCCAAACCCATGTGAGATAGCTCCAATTGTGCCTATATGCAATTTCTCTGTATAGGTCGCTGTTCCGTCCACAATAAAGAAAACTTCGAAATTATTCGCGAAAGCATCTCTTGCTGTGGTTTCGCAACATAAGTGTGACATAACACCTGTAATAAGAAGTTGTTCGACACCGAGTTCTTTGAGTAGTCTTTTGAGATTTGTATTGTTAAAAGCGCTATAATGATTTTTGGTAATAAGCATTCCTTTGGTAGAATCTACATATGGAGAAATATCTGATACATTTACTTCTTCAGAGATTGTATCCTTCCACCATTTTAACATT
>JAEOTK010000231.1 GCA_016839875.1 Candidatus Heimdallarchaeota archaeon | reverse complement strand
TGACCAGTATTTTCACCTACATTATCTTTGATAAATGTATTATTTGAATACTTAGCATATATTGCAGCACCTTGTTTATTTAGTTCATCTAGTGCAAAATATTCGTTTACACAATTATTTCCAGTAATATTCGTATCTGGCGAATAATAAGCTAATATATTATAGAAATTGTTATTTTGCGTTGTATACTTTACTGTACAGCTATTACTAAAGAAAAGATGACAACCATATTGGATCATTGGTAAAAGAGGGGCGGATTCTTCAACAGTTACACCCGAACAATTTAGGAGTATAATTTGTCCATAACTAGGAGTATAAAATGATGAACCAATTTCATTAAATAATATACTAATTGGTAATCCATTTGCTGTATTATCAGAGAATATTAAATTTGAGTAATCATCTATTGATTCGAAGTCCACGTACAATCCATTATTTATCATTTTATTCTTGCTGATTGTTATAGGATATTCTGTGCCTGCAAATATGCCTACTTGATTGTCTTGACAAGTATTATTACTTATGTCGCTGGCATTAGATGACCAGGAGTATATACCATACATGTTGTTTGTACAGATGTTATCTTGAACAACAGTATTTGCACAATTATCAAAGAATATACCATTTTCGCAACCACTGACAGTGTTGTTTAATATTTGGTAACCATCACAATGTAACAGATATATTCCAACCATACCGTGATTGTTATTGCTGTTGTTTCTAACAATATCTCCTGAACAGTCTTCTAGTTCGATACCAAAATTAGAGCCTTCCGTATAGCAGTTCTCAATAATAAATGAATCAGTCATACTAACAATTTTGATACTATAAGCTGCGCCGCTAGTTATACTCAGATTAGCTATAAGATAAGGATCACTTGGTATCCCAGCTCCTAGAAAACCATAGTCTGTGAAATTCGAAGAATACTCAATCAATATTGGAACGTGGGGTGTGTAACCTGAAATTGTCTTCGGGGAAGAAGATTCATCATTGAATGAAACTATTGTTGGATTAATAGAAGATAGAATTGAGAGAAGAAATAACATGCTTATTAGAGAAGGAACAATTATGTTCTTTCTCATTGTTTTCATTTTAATCATTTTAATCATCTAAAAGTTAACTATTAAGTGATACTAAAATTTGAATAAATACTTTTTGGAGAGTGGATTTCTTTCTCTTAATCTATTATTTTTGTTATTTCTCCGAAAATCAATTTGTCACTTATTGCTCTTGAGATTCTTATTTGCACTAATTTCCCAACAATATCTTCATCGGATTCAATGCTTATTGCTGGACCACTGTAAATCGGATAACAGATGAAAGTATTCTCTCTTACTCTATCTCTTTCTGCAACAATAGAAATTATAGATGAACCAATCAAAGATTGCTTTTTGTTGAAGTTAAAGTTAATTATAGTGTGTTTCAGTTTTTCTCGTTGAAGCTTCAGCATATGTCTTTCATGAGGTAAGGTTGCTTGCGTTTTTGTAAAAGGAGAGTTAGGTAATGGAAGGTACTTATAGACAGTTATTTTTTCAACAAAATCACTCAGTTCATTTTCTATCATCGTACTGGTAAAATCAAGTGATTGAACTGTTTCTCCTGGTAATGAATGAATGAGATAAATTTGTGGAAGAAGACCATTATTGGATAGCATCCTAGCTGCTTCAATAGCTTTTAGAGGAGATGAAGGTCTGCCTATTTGTCTGCTATGATTCTCATCGAAAGTTTCACATCCAATGCTAATAGATGTCTCTGGTAAATAATTTCCTAAAACCTTAGATACTTCTTCGTTGACTAATGATGGTTTAACATTCTCTATTGATATACTGCATCTATGTTTTTGATTATCGCGAATTTCTACTAGTCTCGATAATAACTCTTGAATACTCTCAATGTTTGGTGGTGGATTAATTGGGGAAAATAATTGTTCATCTTTCAGATTGCGTTTGAAATCTAGAAAACCTGGAGCTGACAATACAACTCTTCGAACACCTTCAGAAAGTAGATTTTTAACCTCATCAACAATCAAATCTATATCACGACTTTTTGGTGCTCCAAAGGTTGAAGGTACTGAACAAAATCCACAACCAGGAGGAATGTCTTCAGGGCAATCACCATTGATTATTGTTTCAGGATCGCTACAATTACTGCAGTCAGAGCATCCACCTTTTTCTTTTACTATATCTCCTCTATAGTGATTTGAACAACCTCTGATGGTTTCAACGTATACTTTAGAGAACCAGTAGTCAGGATAATCCTTAATATGTTCAGTTGATGGATGAAATAATTCGAAGATAGTTTGAGTTGAAACTTGTCTTTGAGTTATAATTTTTGACGAACCTATTTGTTCTATTTCGAAATCTAGTGGATAATTTTCTTCAGAAGAATCGAGAGAAAAATCGTTTTTCAGAAGTTCATCCAGAATAAGTTCGCCTTCACCTACAACTCCGATATCAGCATTTACTTCTAGTGGTATATTTTTATCTGAAAGAATAGGACCTCCAAGAACAATAATAGAATCTTTATTCTCTTTTCTAATCTTCTGTATAACTCGTTCAACTGCTATCCTATCAACAGTCATAGCACTAATTAGAAAGATATCAAAATCATTGAAATTAGTTTTATTTTCTAGCAAATCCTCTGCTCGAATAATTTTGGAAAAAATATTATTTTGTTGGCATATACCAGCTATTAATCGCGGACCTACTCCTATAGCATCCCTAGAAAACTTCCTTCTACCTTCATTTGATGCTAAAGCATCCACGATTAAGATATTCACAAGCTTACTTCTTTCAAATTAATTTAAATCATTCCATGAATGTAGCAAAGAAAGTATTCAAGTTTAAATGAAAAAATATAAATATGCTCATACGTTGTTAACATTGTGTCTGAAAGCGAATTATGCATGGTTTGTGGATTACCTAAAGATCTATGTGTTTGTGAAGAAATAGCTAAGGAAGAACAAATAATCAGAGTTTTTGTGGAAAGGCGAAGATATGGTAAGCACTATACTCTTGTGACCGGTATTGATCCAGCTGAAGTTGATTTGGGTTCACTTGCTAAGAAATTAAAATCGAAACTTGCTTGTGGTGGAACTTACAAAGAAGGAAGAATCGAACTTCAAGGAGATCATCGAATTAAAATAAAAGAATTACTTGAATCTTTTGGATTTCCATCTTCGAACATTGAGGTTCAATTCTAAAAGGTGAACTATATTACTAAAGAAGAGGAAGTTAACCTTCCAGAGGACGAAATTCAACCTAAAATTAGAAGAAGGTCGATTCGTGATTCTATCGTTGTATGTCCGGTCTGTTTTTCAAAAACTGAAAACAAATCTACTGTCTTCCATCCATTTCATAAATGTTTAAATCCTGAATGTGGCTGGAAAGGTTCAATAACCATAGAAGTTTCGATAGAAGACTATGAAAAACACAAGGAAGCCCAGTAAACCAAGTAAGAAATGAAATTTCAACAAATAAGAATATTTATCTAATACCTACTCAATTAGATTTTATACTCATGAATACAGCTATTGTAATTGATACCTCAAGGGAATTTGATCAAGAATTGTATGTACCCTATAATGTGTTTCCAATTGGGTATATACTTGAAGATTCTAAAGGAGAAAAAATACCCGAAAGAATATCAATAAGAAAAATCCAAACCTCTGAGCTGATTTCTGAAGCAAAAAGAGATAAGAAAGCAAAGATTTATGCTCCAAGTATTAAGGATTTTGTAGAATTGTATACTTACTTAGCTGAAGATCATGATTCTTTGTTAAGTATCCATTCTTCTCTTGTTACACCAGCTGTATTCGATAATGCATTAGTAGCGAAGAAATTAGTTTCAGAGATAAATATAGACGTAGTTGATACACAAACATTTGGTTCAGCTTCAGGTCTGTTTGTGGAAGAATTAGCTAAATTCGTTCCAGGAGCAAAAAATATCAATGAAATTAGAAAAGAAGCAATTAATTTGAATAAGCGTCTGAACTCGTTCATAATGTCTAGAAATGATGAACTCACTTCAATAGGTCTGAGAAGCTCCAATCTTCTAACCTATGTTACCTCTTCATTTCGTCCATATACTCTGTATCAATACTTCAACAACAACTGGCAAGAATTGAAAAGAAGTCGAAATGTAAAAACTCTAATTAACGAAGTAAAGAATAGTGCAGAAATCGTGAAAAAAGCAAAAGATATCAGCAACATTTACTATTCTAGCAGCTGGGAATTTTCTAGAGAGTTGAAAGGCATTTTAAAAATATTTGATAAAACTGAAAGTACTGAATCCTCACAGTCACTTGTAACTTATTTCCTTCTTGGAAGGAATTATTTCGATATCTCTTTCATCTAAGAAAGGAATCTTTGTTTTATAATTAAAGCAATATTTCACCGAATTGTTGAAGCATTTTTAATCCTCTGATCTCTCTGTCAAAAGCTTCTACTGAAGTTATTTCATTTAGCGAAAAAGCAGATTTGATGTAATCAATGTTTTTCATATGTTCTTGATGTCTGTGTGAACAGTATTGACATTCTTTGTTATCTGGATTAACCATATTTACAACAACAAAACTGTGAGGTATCAGATGCTGATTGAGTTCTTCTACTAATCTTTCTGTTTCGAATATACTCATCATAGTAGGGATCATCACTTTTACAAATTGAGTTTTATCTGGATCCATCAATTGATCTCTAGCAATGATAACTTTCTCTTTCATTGCTTCAAGAGTTTCTACAGTTCTGTCTTTGTCTTGATTTCCTCCGAATAATGATTTAACCATAGTCATAGCATTTGAAATAAATGTCTTCATTCTGAGCATTCTACCAAGAAAAGAATCTAAGAATTCAGGTATATTGAGTAATCTCAAAGTATGACCTGTTGGTGCAGTATCCAAAACAACAGTATCATAAAAATCATCTTCAGCATATTCAAGAATTTTTGCAAAAGAAAGTGCTTCATCCATCCCTGGAGGTGGCATTGATTGCATATCCTCGCCAAAACCTTGCAGTTCTTCCATACCTGACATTCCTCCTGCCATTCCTGCAATTCGAGAGAAATCATCTGATCCAACTGGTTGCCCAATCGCTTTTGAGATTTCCTCTCCTGCTGCTTCTGGATTTATCTCTAGAGCGTATAAATCTCCCTTAACTCCTTTCACTTTAGTAACTTCACCTGATGAAAAATCCTTGTCAAAGGAATCAGAAACACTATGCGCTGGATCTGTTGAGATAATTAGTACTCTTCTTCCTTTTTCTGCCAGAGAAATAGCTAAAGCTGAAGCCACACTTGTTTTTCCAACTCCTCCTTTTCCTCCAACTAATAAGAACTTCAAGTCCATATCTAGTAGTTCTTTAAGTGTCATCACAGCAATTTGTTCTTTGACATATATAAAATATGATATTTGTTGAGAAAATTAGGGAAGCTTGTGCAAATTATCTTCTTCGTTTTTGCACCTTTTTCTTCACTTGCTTCTTACTTTTTGGTTGCGCTACTGGAGCTTTCTTAACGGGTCTTTGTCTTCTAGTTCTTAGTTGTTGGAAGAAGTTCTTCAAAATAGCATAATCAATAAGAACTATTACACCTAAACCTCCCGTAATTCCTAAACAGTAATATAGAATTTTTACCCAGAGCTCTGCTCTAATTGGAGGGATGTTTATTATCTCGATCGATATGATGTTAAATCTCTGAGATATTGAATTATATTCAGGACCAGTTT
Organism: Candidatus Heimdallarchaeota archaeon; assembly: GCA_016839875.1. The sequence continues at coordinate 5,931 of JAEOTK010000231.1, read as the reverse complement.
CATTAAAGTAAGTTATTTCAGTTGATTCTAAGGTGAAGTTACCTTCAACTGTAGTTTGAATGAAATAGAAGTAAAAGATTGTTGCATTTATGTCAACTTGAACATAATCTTGCTCAGTGATGTTCATTGTTGAGACAGCCCAACTGCTGAAACTTGGATCCTTGACTGTAAGATTATAAGCTGTTCCATTTCCTATGTTCTTTATTGTAACATTTATTCTGATCCAATCTAAGTTAGGTTGAACAATAGTAGCATTAACTGTCTTTTCAACAGCTAGGATAGGTCGTGGTGGGAGTGGTGGTGGTAGTGTCTCATTGTCTTGTTGAAGAACGTTGTTATTAATCGATATGATTGAATTGACACTGTTGGTATTTGTTGAAACAGGACTTAATGTAGCACTTGATATAGGAATCCCTAGAAACAATAGTATTGTAAGGAAAACGGTCAAAGTCAAATAGATTTTTCCTCGCATCTGATTCTTTTCCTCTTTACTTCTAAACATGCTTCAAACACCCAGTTTAAATATTTTGCTCTTATGTATCTTTCTCTCTGGAGATGTAATCTTGTTAAATGAATTTTCAACTTAAGTAAATGCAATTATATTATCTTGAAATATAAACACCAAATATTTAAAAAAAACCTCTTATCTGGTATCTCCATGCCAGTAAAGATTATTTGTGATACTAGTGCAGATTTAAATCTGCCTGGTGATAAAACACTCTACAAAGAATATGATATTGAAGTTGTTCCAATGCATGTGATTTTTGGAACTGACGATTATAAGGAACTTATAGATATTAAAACTTCAGAATTTTATGAGAAATTACCTACTACAGAAGTACACCCTAGTACTTCTCAATCAACTCAACATGATTTGCTCAAAGCATATGAGAAGTTTGGAGATAAATATGATGAGATAATTTCTCTTCATTTATCTAGCAAAATTAGTGGTGCAGCGGCAAATGCGCAATTTGCAAAAAAGATGTATGAAAAAACTAATCCTAACGGTGCTAAAATACATATTTATGATTCTCTTACAGCCACTACTCCTTTTGGGCTGGTAGTTATCAAAGCTACTCAACTTGCCAAAAAAGGATTGGCTGCTGCAGAAATAATTGAGCAGATTGATAAGTATAGAACAAAAGATCATGTTTTCCTATGTACCGTAGGTGATTTAAAATGGCTCTTCCAAGGAGGAAGGTTAAGCAGAACAAAATACTATCTTGGATCATTCTTATCGAAAAATCCTATCTTAACTTTCATTGATGGAAGTATCGAAGTAGTAAAAAGTGGAACAGGTTTGGATAAAACTATTGATCTGATGATGGAAACAGCTATGGATGAGCTGAAAGAAGATCCTAAAAATCTAACTCTTCATTTAACACAAGCAGCATTCGAAAAAGAAGCTGAAGATTATGCTAAGAAGATAATTGATAATTATCCAGGACTAAAGCTGGGGAAGACTTTTACCATAGGTGGAGTAATTGGAGCTCATACAGGACCTGGAACAATAGCAATAATATTGACGAGGAATTTCGAATATTAAATTAAACTTAACAAAAGTTTAAATTTATCCTCTTTTTTCTTTTTGAACTGTGCTTTGAGATGACACGCCCAATTATGACTGATAGTGCGGCATATTTACCAGAAAACCTATTAAAAAAACACCAAATCCATACAGTTCCAACAGTTATAAGATTTGGTGAAGAGATTTACTATGAAAATGTAGATTTAACAATAGATCAGTTTTATGAAAAATTCTTTTCTTTAGATGTCTATCCCCAAACAGCTAATCCAACTCTTGCTCATCAATATGAATTATTTAAGAAACTAGGTGAGAATGGAGATGAGATTCTAAATATAGTCATTTCTTCTGGAATATCTGGTTCCTACAATACAGCAATAAATGCAAGAAAAATGTATGAGAAGAAAGTGACTGATGCACCAAAAGTACATATCTTTGATTCAAAAATAGCCACATTTGGAATAGGAATAATTGCATTAAAAGCTGCAGAAATGGTTAAGAAAGGAATATCAACTGAAAAAATCCTTCAAGAATTGGAAAAGTTTCGAGATTCATTGGAAGTTGGATTTACTGTCGCACATCTCAAATATCTACATAGAGGAGGAAGATTAAGCAGATCGAAATTCTGGATTGCACAAATTGCAGACATGATACCTGTAATTAATTTCACTGATGGTAAAATGGATGTTGTTAAAACTGTTCGAGGACATGAAAATGCAGTGATTGAATCATTCAATACAGTCTATGAGAAAAAAGGTAAACCTGATAAATTCAATGCTTACATAATGCATGCTAGAAATGAAGATTCAGCAAACCTGCTTAGGGAACATATTGAAACCAAGATTCAACCAAAAGAGTATAATATAGCAATCAGAGATTTGGGAATGACAATTGTAACTCACACTGGTCCAGGTTGCATAGGAATATGCTTAGATACAGAATACAAATTCTTTGATATAAACAAGTGATAATATGAAGTTCAAAGCTCTTCTTTTTGACTTAGATGGAACGTTGATTAATTTTGATTTCAACCAATTTATCAAAATGTATGTTGGTGCTGCTTCGCAGTTTTTTATTGATTTGATACCGAACCCTGAATCTTTCATTAAGGAGTTGTTAGATTCAACAGAAGTTATGGAAAAAAGTGAAGATGGCTCAAAGACTTCTCTAGAAGATTTCTTAGATGACTTTTGTCCCAAATTTGATGCGGATTGTGAGGAAATAAAGCAACGATTTTTGAATTTTTACGAAACAAAATACGATGTAATTAAACCTTTAATTTCTCAAATGAAAGGTGCTAAGAAACTATTAGATGATATTATTGAGAAAGGACACGCCGAAAAGATAATTTTAGCAACAAATCCTGTCTTTCCATATATAGCAGTAGAAAGAAGAATCAAATGGGGAGGATTATCACCAGATTATTTCAGAATAATTACACACGCTGAAAATAGCTATTTCTGCAAATATAACAGCAAATATTGGTTTGGAATAATGGATCTAATCCGATGTAAGCCTGAAGAATCTCTAGTTATTGGAAATGATGGATTTAGAGATATGTTCTCTAAGAAATATGGATTCAAAACTTTCCTTGTTGAGGGAGCTGTAGAAAATGAGGACATGATAACTGAAGAAACAGTTCCAGACTATAGAGGGACTTTAGAAGATCTTCGAAGCCTCTTACTAGATTGATACAGAGAATGAAATGGTAAGACATTTAAACACCTCTGGTGTTATAAGTTGAAGAAGAATGGCAATACTTGGATTTGAAGGATCACTAATTTTTGTTTTACTAGCTGTTATCTATAACGTAGCTATGTCTGTAAAATTACTATTTAACTCGATGTCAGAAATTAAGATTGATAAAGAATCACCTAAATTTAAAATTATACTAAGTATTTTCAATCCAAAAGAAAACAAATTCATTTGGAATCTCCTTTCAGTAACGATGATGATTACTGGATCTCTTTTAATATTCTTCTGGTATTTCAAATCATTTTCACCTATATTAGGTTGGAATGGTTTAATGGGGAGTCTGCTTATAGTTATCAATAATATTACAGCAACTGTTCTTGCATTTATGAATAGAATTAAAGCTACAATTTTTGGAAAGATAGTTAATGTCCTTCTATCTCTCTTAGCTTTAGCGACATTCTTCTTCTTCCTTAACAAAGTAGCAGCTCAGACAGCGTTTGGTTTACCTAGTTTTATGGAATGGATTATGCTAGCACCAACTGTGGGATATGCAATGTTTCAAGCTTTTCTATTTTCTCCATCTAGCTATTTCTTTCCTGCATTCATATTACTCCCACTTTGTACTCCAATCAAGTTTTTGGAAGAAAAAGAAGAAGTTGAAAAAGAGAAAAAAGCTCCTGTACCATTAGAAAAGAAATCAAAAAGGGATGTCTTTCTTGATGATTTAAAAGCAGATGAAGGGCAAAAAAAACCTTCTACAAGATCTGGAATTAAAAAATTCATGGATAATGGTTCTAAAGGTTTAATGTGCTTATTAATGCTCTTTCTTTTAGTCTTCCAACTGCTTGGAACAGGAGTAATGAATTCATTTAATCCATATATTTCATCTAATTACCAACCTGTACTAGATAAAAGAAGTGATTTTGAATTTGGTGTTACTTTGAATACTGTAACATATCATACTACTCTACCAGCTGATTATGAGATTTATTTTGATGAGGAAGTTGCACTATTGCAAGAGTTAGGTGCAACCACAGTAAGGTTGGATGTGAATAATGATATATTGAAAAAGAATACTTCTGTATTAAAGGATATTACTGATGAACTAAAAAGTAATGGTTTCAAAATCATGCTTTCAACGTACGGATATAGTCTTCCAACATGGACTTTCTTGAATGTGAGTTTTGATTTATACCGTGAAACAATAGAAAATCAATCTTTAGAATTAATACAATTATGCGAACCTGAATTTCTGTTAATATACCCCGAACCTTTAACTTTCGCTCCTTATTATCTTAATGAGACAGTTTCAAACGAGAAGTGGGTAAATACAATAAATGACACAGTAAATACAATACGTACACTCACAAATGATACAAAAGTTGGCGTTAATCTAGTTATCAATGAAGATCATCCTGATTACATTAATAGTATATTCGAAGCTCTTTGGGTAAATACTACCCTTGACATAGTTGGTTTAGATTTGTATCCTCTTCGAGAGAAATATCTGAATCTGGATGGGTATTTGGAAAAAATGGTGAATAATACAAAGGAATTTTGGATAACAGAATTTGGACTTTCAGCAGTAACCTATGGAGAACGAAGACAAGCTGGTGCATTAGCTAGGATGTTAGAGATTTGTGTAAATAATAATCAGATAAATGGATTCGTCTATTTCACACTAATTGATTATTCTCCAGGAATTAATACGTTAGGATTAGTTGCAGAATCAGGTCATGTTAGGACATCATTTACTAAGTATAAAGAAATAATTCAGTATGTTACAAGTTAGTTCTAGAAGGTAAAGAAGAATTCACCTCAGTCCGCCCATCACCTGTCATTTTCATAGAATCCGAGACCGTTGTATCTTCACCGGCAAATTCCTCAAGAGAAAAAATGTAAGAAAGAGTTTAAGGTTTTCTATGCTGAAGTTAGTCCATCATAGCTCTTGTCATTGAAATGTAACCTTCAACTTCACTTTTCCCAGTTCTTACGAATTCAAGAAGATGTTCAAGTTGTCCCTCAGTTGCACTCAATTGAGTCTCTTCTAGCTTTTTCATAGCAGTTTCAAATTTGTCTATTGCTTCAGTGAATTTTTCACTATCAAAAAGATAGATTCCTTCAGTTTCAGATGCTAAAGCTTCATAATAGGATCTTTGGGCAGTCATATTTCTGATCAAGGATTCGCTCTTGATGCTAGTTAAAAGACCTAAGGCTAAATCTACAGTTTCTACTGCTTGGAAAAGTATGTTGCTTGCTTCCATTGGTTTATCTTTCCGTTTATAGAAAGCGTTTGCTTGTGATTCTAATTCACTTGCATGAGTGATCTTAGAAAGGGCTAGATATAATCTCTGTTCCATAAAATTAGCACAAATTTCGCTTGCTCTTGAGTAATATTCAGAAGCGATGCCAAAATAACTTTGAGCTTCTTCAAAATTGCTTAAAGTAATACTTTGAGTGCCTTTATCCCAAAAACCTTCTGCTCTACCAATTATATGTTGTTTAGTAGTTTCATCTATGCTATTCTGAAGGTCAGCAAGTTCATCTCCGAATGTTCGAAATAGGAAATTTGCTTTCATTAATTCAAATCGCGCTTTAAGAAGAATTTTCTTGAAACTTTTAGTGTTTTCCTCTAAACCAATTGATTCTGTAAGCTTCTGAAGATATTTTGCATAACTAATACGAGCTTTTGCTACCAGCTCATCTATAGG
>JAEOTK010000230.1 GCA_016839875.1 Candidatus Heimdallarchaeota archaeon | reverse complement strand
GAAAAATGTGCTTGTAAGGTCACTCAGAAGATAATTCTAGAAGCCCTAGAACAAACAAAACCTACAGACGAAAGAGCAGTAGCAGTAGGAAAAGATATGCGAAAAGAGCTTGATAAGAAAGATATGGGATTTGTGTAATCCCATTCTTATCGTAATAAAGGTGAAAAGATGTTTAATACAAAAAAAGAAGAAGAATTCAATGTGTTTGAATTGTTGGATTTCCTGTCAAATACAACTAGAAGGAAAATTCTAGAGCTGTTATCTGCAGAAGACCTATATCCTTTTCAAATGTCCAGAATTCTTGATGTTTCGCCTAGAGTAATTAAGGAATACCTGAACGAACTAGAAAAACTAGGTTTGATATCTCTCGAAAAAAGGGATAGTGATAAGGGTCCTCAGAGAACATATGCTAGCCTCAACAATGCGTTTTCATTAATTATTGATGTTGCTCAAAACACCTTTGATGTCAAATATGTTCCATCAGCTAAAGTAATAGGAGAATTACCTCAAACCGAAACTAAACAGAAGAAAATAATAAAGCAAATTTCCAAGGACATCAGAGAAATAAGAGATAATGTAAGAATGAAATTGGAAGAAATTAGAATTATAAATGAAGCTCGAAAAAAGCACGTTGAAGAGATAAATGAAGCATTTTATCAATTTAACGAGATAATCGATGATATTGTCTTGAACTACGAAGATAGAGTTATTATCAGAAACATATTCAAAATATTGATAGGAAAACCAGATAATAGATTATCTTTAACAGAGCTAGCAGGAAGAATTAGAGTATGGAGAGGAGATTTAGGAGCTAGAATAAATCTTATTGCTCAGGATACTGATTTAATCAAAATTGAGGAAGATAGACGCGGAGAGATTTGGTACTCTATCTAATCTCTTAAATTATCTTTTTTCTTTTATTTCCTAGATTCAGTTGACAAAGAAATGGGATACGACACTCCATATTGGTTTTGATGATACAGATTCCCTTAAAGGAAACTGTACAACCTATATTGCAACAAAGATAATTAGTCGTATTTCAACAAAAGTCAATTTTTTAGATTATCCTCGTTTGATTCGAAATAATCCTAATGTTCCTTGGAAAACAAGGGGGAATGGAGCAATCGCATTGACATTAGGTGTCAATAACGAAGAAATAAAGTACATTGTTTCCACAGCTATAGAAATCATAGATAATATACATCAACAAGATCCAGAAACAAATCCAGGTTTTGTGGCAATAGTTGGTGATATCCCTGAAGAAATCATTGATTTCTCAATAATTGCACTAAAGGATGTTATTTCTATTTCAAAAGCAAAATATTTTGCGGAGCATTACTGTTCTTACTATCACATAATCGGAAATGGTCGTGGTTTAATTGGTGCAATCGCTGCAATTGGTAATTCTTTAAATCCAAAAATAGAAGATTTTTCCTATGAGCTTCTCTCATATAGAGTACCCTCATCCATCGGTAAAAAGAGACAGGTAGATTCTGAATCAGTTGTTTTCATGGATAAAGAACTATCACCACTTGTTTTCAATAATATAGATGAAGAATCAGGAAAAGTGTTAATTGCTCCAGCTGGAAAAGATCCTGTCCTTTATGGTGTCAGAGGAGAAAATCCTGAAGTTCTACTGAAGGCATTTGAGCTGATACAAGTTACAGAACCTATTGATTCTTTCTGCATCTTTAGAACAAACCAAGGAACTGATCAACATTTCTCTCATTCTGGTTCGAACATCAGAAATTATAATGTCTTTAGGGGGACAATTTCCGTAATCGAAGAACCAAGAATATTAGCTGGAGGGCATTTAATCTTCAAAGGAAAGTTGGAGGAAAGCGACCAAATTGTAGATTTAGCTGCTTTTGAACCCAGTAAAAAATTCAGAGATGTTATTAGAAAACTTCTTCCAGGGGATAAACTAGTAGCCTATGGTGGAATTCGATATAAACACGAATTTGGAACCTATACAATTCAGCTTGAAAAGTGTGAAATCATTCTTGTTTCAGAGCAATTTAAGGAAGAATCACCTTTCTGTCCGAAATGTGAAAAACGTTTGATGAGTGCTGGTAAAAATAAAGGTCACAAGTGCAAAAAATGTGGGTACAAAAATCCCCATATTGAAAAAACTAAAACACCGATTAAAAGAGATCTAGTTGAAGGATTATATATCCCACCAGCACAAGCACAGAGACATCTAGTAAAACCTTTTCGACGATATAATTTACCGAAAAAGAAAGAAGTGAAAATTATAGAAAATTGGTATAGAAGTTATGCTAAGGATTGAAAGAAACCCACAATTGGAAATTGAGTTATTACCATCCCCAAAATTTGTTGACATTTTCTTTCTTTATTTTTGCTAATTCTTCTAGAACATTTGCATCATCATTTGAAATCATATCTCTGTATTTTTTCATAAGAAGAACAGCATGCTTCTCAGGGATATCAACATAAAGAACATCCCCTTCTTTGATTTGTCTTCCTACGGTAGGCCCTCTAATGGAAATTGCTACTTGTTTTCCTTTTGTAGCTTCCCTTACAGATTCTTGATTATCTTGAATTTGATGAATTCTCCCAACTCTTTTATTATCCTCCCTAATAAGCATTGAACCTGGATGTATTACTCCACCCAAAACTTCAATTCCCATGACTGCTGGTTTACTTGATCGAAATGTCATATTTGGCATTAAAGTTATTTTTCCTGGCATTTTCAAATCCTTAAGAGATTCAGATTTAATAGTCTCTACCACATCGAGCATCCATCTCTCGTACTCATCAATCAGATTATAGATTACATTATTACTGAATACTTTGATATCGTTGACTTCAATTTCTTCTTGTGCATCAGTAAGAACATTAACATTGAAACATAAAATGGAAGCAAATTCAGGAGACCTCTCTGCAACAATTGCTGCATCAATTACATCTTTCTTATTAACATCACCAACATCAGCTTTCTGAATTGGAATATTCTTTTCTTTCAACATATCAACTATAGCTTCCAAACTACCAAGAGTATCTACTTTGAGAATTATACCATTTGTTTTAGTTTCAATTCTGAAACTTTCTAATTCCTCAGCAACTGCCTTAAGAACTTCATCTTCTTCACCTTGAGGAGCTACTCGAAGAGGAGCACCAGATAAAGCATTATCTAAACCTTGTGCAGCTATCTTAACACCAGCAGAAGCATATATTTCATTTACTCCTTTGAATTTATCTTTAGGATCTCTCATTTCGTCTAGTTCTTTGGGTTCTAATAATGCTCGAATTTTTAGCAGTACAGGTTCTTCTCTTCCACCAACAACAATTTGATCTGATTTCTTAATAACACCATCATATAGAATAACATCTATTGTTGTCCCTAAACCTTCTTCATCTTTAACTTCTAAAACTGTACCAATACCCGGTCCTTCACTATATTCTAATTTCTGCATCATGAATTGCTGAGTAAGTCCTGATAATACTAAGAATAAATCAGGAATTCCTTCACCTGTTTTAGCACTAGTTGGTACTATTGCAATAGTTTTTCTGAAATCCTTGACTCTATCATATCGCTCTCCTTCCATCCTTAATTCAGAAAGTTCACCCATTATTTCATAAATTCGATTATCCATATCTTCAGCAGCTTTCTTATTCTGTTTACCATATGTATCATGGAAAGTAGCATTTTCATTTGATTTCCATGCCGAAATTCTATCAATCTTATTAGCTGCTATAATGAAAGGAGTCTTTCTAGCACGAAGGATATCTAAGGATTCAAAAGTTTGTGCTTGAAACCCACGAGTAACATCAACAACCAAGATAGCAATGTCTGCAACAGAAGCACCTCTTTTTCGCAGGTTCATAAAAGCAGCATGACCAGGAGTATCAACAATTAAAATCCCAGGTATGTTCAAATCAATCTTAGATGTCTCCATTAAGGGACCACACACTTCTAGAATTGTTTCGGAAGGAAAGAAGGATGCACCTACATGCTGAGTTATACCAGCTGCTTCTCTTGCTTGAACTGCTGTTCCTCTAACTATATCTAACAGACTTGTTTTTCCTGAATCAACATGACCTAAAATAACTCCTATTGGACTTCTTATTCTCTTCCCTTCTTTTTCATCTAATACTTTAGACATTGTAATCCCTTCTTGAATTCGAAACTTTCTCTATTCTTCTTCGAATAATTGAAATAAAAATAAATTGGTTGAACAGAAAAAAGTGAGAATAAAAAATTATCGAATGCTATTCGTACAACCAATCTTCATCTATTCTTTTGTAATTCAGAAATTCTTCTTCATCAAAATAGATTTTGTATTCAGTGATAGCGTTTTCTGGTGTGTCCCCTGCATGAATAATGTTTCTTCCGATTTCTAGTGCATAATCTCCTCGTATAGACCCGGGTTCTGCATCTACGGGATTAGTCGCTCCAACAATCTTTCTTGTTACTTTTACTGCGTCCTTCCCTTCAACCACCATTGCAATCACTGGACCACTTGTGATGTATTGTAGTAAACCATCATAGAATGGTTTTCCCTTGTGTATGGCATAATGTTCTTCGGCTTGTTTCATTGATACTTGAATCAATTTCATTCCTATTATCTTAAAGCCAACTTTTTCAATTCTACTGATGACTTCCCCAGCTAGTCCTCTTTGCATTCCATCTGGTTTAATCATGATAAATTCTCGTTCCATCATAATTCACCTTATACTTCTATTCTACCTTTCATAGTAAGAATAAAAATTGATTGATTTGAACATTCTTATTATTATGTGGTGTTTTTCACATAAAAATTTGGAAAAATCATAATGTAAAACATTAGTTAAAAGTAAAATAAAGAAGGAAGTTACATAATCTTCCTTTCGTATCTTTCTGTCCATTTAAGTTTCTTAGGATCTCTTTTCATATATAATTGAGATTTCTTACACTTATTTGAACAGAAGTAAAGAACAGATCCTGCTCTTTGAACAAAAAGCATCCCAGTACCAGGTTCTATTTCTTTTCCACAGTATGAACATTTTCTTGTTTTTAGCATTGACATAGAATTACCGCCTTCGTATTTTCTTTGCTTCTCTCTCTGTTTCTCGTAGCATCACGATGTCACCCTTTCGAACAGGTCCTTTAAGATTTCGGGTCAAGATACGGTTTTTATCTCTACCTTCGAGTACTTTGACTCTTGCTTGGATCACTTCTCCAACACTGCCTGTTCTGTCGAGAACTTGAATAACTTCTGCAGGAGTTGCATCGCGGTCTTGTTTATCGCTCATTTACTACACCTAATCTATTTCTTTAATTCAGTAATTTTGGTGTTTAACCCTTTTAGAGATTGCTTAGCTTCACCAGCATCCACAATTGCGATGGATGCTGATCCAACTTTGAGTCCTGCTGCAATTCCCAGTGCTTCTTTTGTTGGAACGAAAGTGAAGTTAATTTTGCTTTCTTCACATAGCAGAGGTAAGTGCATAACAATTTCAGGAGGATTAACATCTTCCGCAATATATACCAATAAAGCTTGTTTTCTTTCTATTGCTTTAGTAACTTCATTGGTTCCTTTTCTTATTTTACCAGTTTTAGATGTTGTTTCTAAAATGTTCAAAGATTCTTTAATTATTTCTTCAGGAATATCGAATTTCTTAATCATTTTTTCCACCTCGGGCATAGACAATATGCCTTCATTAGGTATTAACAGATTTTGAGTTTAATTTAAAAGACTTATCTTTAAGTAGATTTTTCTCCGTTAATAGTTGTACAAATTGCTTTATCTCCTGACAGTAAGGAAGATATTCTTTTAGGATAAAGACCGTTTACTATAATTACATGTTCGACTTGTTGTGAAATTGATTTTATATCATCTAACTTTCCTTTCATTTTACCAGTTACATCTATAGTTTTCTTATCAGGGAGGTCAGATAATTCTATTGTATCCAGTTGTTTTGAATCAATTTCCTTGACTAATTCCATTTCATTAGTTTTCAAATTTTTAGCAAATAACCCATCAACATCTGAAATGAAATAAACATTTCTGATATCAAAATGTTGAACTAATAGTGCAATAAGAGCATCTCCACTATATATGGAAAAACCATTTTCTTGTTTGAAGATTATATCCCCAGATAGAGCAGGAAATATTCCTATATCAAGCGCTTTGTGAATGGGTTCGATGAAAAAAGATAATTCATTTTCTTTTCCTTGAGAATAGACCATAGAACTTGTCTGAAAACTTACAGCATGAAGTTTGTTAGCTTGTAAAGATTCTATAACTGCTTTTGTTAAATCAGCCATATCAATCCGAATTTGCACAATTCCATTTAATTGAGATTCTTCAGAGAATCCTTCTGTAATAGAATATTTATCTGCTAAAATATGTCCAAAAGAACCTGCTCCATGTACAATTATACATTTTTGTCCCCATTTAGCAATTACACTACTAATACTATTGAGAGCTTCAGATCTTATAGTTTTATAAGACAGTTTGTCAGTAATTACTGAACCACCTATTTTGATAATATCTAATTTTCCCTTATTCACGTTTTACACCTTTCTCTGATAGATCTGATATGAATGTTTGAAATCCTTTATTCCTGATATCTTTAACAGCAAGATCTGCTTTTTCATGTTCATCGAACAAGCCAATAATACAACCTCCCCCTCCTGCACCTGTTAGTTTACTACCAAGGGAGCCATTTTTCTCAAGTAATTTACGCGGACTAGACAAAGAAGGATGATCTACACCTAACTGATCAAGTAAATGATGATTTTCGTTCATTAAAGCACCTAATTCTG
>JAEOTK010000034.1 GCA_016839875.1 Candidatus Heimdallarchaeota archaeon | reverse complement strand
CTCTTACATCTATCATAAAAGGTTCTTTTCTATTACGCAACCATTCTGAAAGTGTCTCAGTTGAAATGCTATCAACCAGTATCTCATTTATTCCTACTTCCAAAGTTCCTTTAACTTCGCATGAGGGGGCATCAATTGGAATCCATGCTGCATTTGGATCTTGAGCACAAGAATAATTCGCTTTGAGTACATCTTTCATCCAATCAGCGGGACCTAATCTTAAGTCATTGAGATAATTAACAAACTCCTCTTTTGTCCTTTCTTTAAGATGGGGATTAGTTTGTTTTTGTTTTGCTAAATTTGAAGATTCTCTATTTCTATAATCATGTGCAGGATAGACTTCTAAACGCTCGGGAAGTTGTCTATATTTCTGAAGTGTCTCCCAATGTTTTGCAGGATCTCCTCCTGGTAAATCATCTCTCCCTGCCCCACCATCATCTAGGAAGAGAGCATCACCAGTGAAAAGCTTATCCTCCCAAATTAAGCTGATAGAATCATTGGTATGACCTTTTGTTTCAGTTACTTCGAACTTTACATCAGCAATTTCGATTACATCACCTTCTTTTACTCGCCATGTTACACATTGAGATGGGGCTTTCTCATGCATAATATATTCACAATCAGTTCGATCTTTGAGTACAGATGCCCCAGAAATATGGTCAGCATGGGAGTGAGTATCAATTACTGCAGAAAGCTGGAGATTCTTTTCATTAATATAATTAAGATAAGACTCAACTCCCTCTAAAACTGGATCTATTAAAATAACAGAGGAAAGTTTACCACCAATTAGATATGTTTTGCAGCTTGTATCATTGAGCTGAGTAAATATCATATCAGAAACTATGTAAGAATGTATAAAAAATTTACTTAAATTAAAATTTCTTCTTTACGATATGAATTTTTCTGAAATTCCCATGTAATTCTTTCTTTCCTTTATTCTAATGTTATTCTGAATCTTTCTTCTTTGAAAATTCATCAGGATTTAAACTGCACCAGATAAAATCAGAAGTGTATAACCGCGTTATGTTATTAAGAGGTCTAGGTTCTTGAATATCCATTGAAGGTATGAAATCCTTCAAAGTATCAAACCAAGCTCGTTGTTTATCTTTATCAGTTATATTATAATCTTCTCTAGATTTCTTCTCGCATAATCTTAACCATTTTTCTTTTTCGAAATCTAGTTTTACATCTAGAGGATAATTCTCAAGAGTCATCCTTCTTAATGGATTAAAATGAGGAGATTCATCAAATTCTATAATTCTCCCATGGTCTAAAATATAAAAATCACAAGCTGGTAAACTTGTTGTTGTAACAAATTCACTAAATCCTCCGTAATTTTGTATTAATTCATAAATATTATTCAATTTATCATAATGTTTGAAGTTTATGAAGTCTTCAGGTTTTGTACCGAGATTAGCAGAGTAATCAATTTCAGTTGCTCCATAGATATTCTCTAGGATTCCTTTAATTATTTTCTTACATTTGAAACAGTTTTCGTTAGAATGAATCTTAGTTAGAGAGATTATTCTTTGATTGTTAAGATTTTCAAGAGTTTTAGTATCTAGAGTACACAAATCTATAACAGTAAATCCTAATTCACTTAGGAGAGTGTTAATCTCTTCTTCTCCTTCGAACTGCGATAAATTTGAAGAACTACCACCTGCATGTTGATTTGCCAATGAAATCAAGTATGAAGGGGGATAAAAATTATTTTGATATTCCACAAGATACTTTTTTGTGCTTTTACCTACAGGAACACCAGAATTTTTAATTTCGTGTATCGATTTGATAATATGATCTCTTTGAATGAAGTAGTGCTTCATAAGATATCAACAATCAAATAAATTAGAACAATATTTAAAGTAATTTTTATTTAAATAATTAAAGTATAGTATAAACAAAGAAAAAAAGAATGTATTGGAATTTTATTCTTGAAGAAAATAATTCTTCACAATCAATTTACGAATTTCTTTTTTCTGACAATAATCATAAGTATGGGAATTGTTACCACACCTACACCAATAATTCCCCAAGCATAATAGGGTACTCTATGTGCGCCTTTACAACATCCTTCTTCATAAGGTCCTGTTAATCCATCAATAGCTTCTCTCATTATTGAGAAGGTATCTATATGATGTTCTGCATCCAAGATATTCTCTGCATAAGGACCCATTCCAGCTAGGATAACTCGTGTTTTAGTATGACCTCCTGTACCCCAATCAACTGTTATCTCTTGGGATCTATTTGTTCTCTTCTCTTTCTTTAAATCAAAAGAATCTGTTTCTTGAGGAGTGGTGGTCTGGAAAGAGTATTCGTCAACACTTAATCCTCCCGTTTCATGATCTGCTGTTACTAAGACTTGCCAATTAGGTTGCTCTTCTGCTAAATCTTTCACATATCTTACTGTTTTCTCAAACTCTATCATTTCGTGTGCTAGATAGATTGGATCGTTATCATGGCCAGCCCAGTCTATCTGCGATCCTTCTACCATTAAGAAGAAAGGTTTAGTTGTTGTATTTAGTAAATCTATTGCTTTAGTAGTCATCTCACTTAATGAAGGAATAGTTGAATCTTCTTCCATATTGATAACTCTTGGTAGAGAACTTTCAGTAAACAAACCTAGAACTGGGGTTGTACTGAGACTATCCATTTCTGCTTCTTCAGTGATGTAGGCGTATCCTTGATCAGTGAAATTTGAGATATAATTCCCAAAATATTCTTTATCACTTCCTCCTCCGAAAAACAAATCAACATCAGATAGGGAAAAATCCTTCGCTATCTTTTGATAACTACTTCTTCGTGCTTCATGAGCTGCAAAAGCAGCTGGAGTTGCATGTGTCAAATGGCATGTAGCAATTAGACCAGTTGCATAACCATTCATTTGAGCAATTTCGAGAATTGTTGTAAGAGCTATAGTAGCGTTCCAATTAGTTGCTATTCTTCCATTCTCTGTTTTTACTCCTGTACTAATAGCTGTTGCAGAAGCAGCTGAGTCTGTAGTTGCCCTATAGATGTTGTTAGTAGAAACTTGTGTTGAATAAGGAAAATCAAAAATGCTTGAAACATTATCTGTGCCATATTCAACTAACTGTCCGAACTTGATATGTTCAGATCCCATTCCATCACCTATGAACAAAATTATGCTTGTTGGAGGATCTTCAGCTAATTTTGATGCAGAAGAAGAAAATATCATAGGATTAAAAACAGAACTAAGTATGAGAATCAGAAATACAGAATGAGAGTTTT
>JAEOTK010000229.1 GCA_016839875.1 Candidatus Heimdallarchaeota archaeon | reverse complement strand
TATTTACATCAGTTACAATCAGTATCTTTTCTTCATCTACCATGGAATTCTCGGGAAGATAAAGAGTTTCAACTCTTCCAGAAGTAATAGCATGAATATCTTCGGAATGAGAAATTACTTTTCCTATGGGTTTTTCATTTCTAGCATATAAGCAATTCACATTCAGAAGCTCTGCTAAGACCATAGCAATTGGGATACTTTCAACCTCTTTGCAAAGAACTTTATCAATATCATTGGGAATTACTTCCTTCTTCATTGCAAGAAATAGTACAGCTTTTAGAATTTTCAAGTTTTTTAGAAGATTAGAGTTACTAATACCAATATTTCCAGAACTGTCAGAGAAAACTTCTATATTCTTTTTAATGAGTTCTTTAATTGAGATTCCCCTTTTACTTTCCTTTATTAGCACTTCAAGAAGCTGATTCTTTAGTTTTGATTTTGGTATCGCCTTTCCATTAAGATATCTAGATAAATTTGCTATGGACACTTCGACATTATGTTCTAGTAAATAGTTTCTCATGCTTTCTAAGCTCTCAAATTTCTCAAAGTTTATTTTCAAGAGATTCAATGTCATCAGTTTTTCTTTAGATTCATTATAGCTCTCATCTGAACTCATAAGAAGTAATCTCAGTGTTGTAGGTATATCTTTTTTGGTTGCGACTACTTGAGAAACATGACTATAAATATAAATACACATTTTCTACAATGTAATAAATCAATTACTGGGGATCATTATTGTGAAATTTACCAACTTGAAATGCTGGGATATCGTCCAGAGAGAGTTCAGAATAACTGATATTGAAGTAACTGATAGTAAGAAATTGTTCTCCTCTTCAGACAAAGAGATAGACTGTTCAGGTTTAATTGGGATCCCTTCAGGAATAGACATTCATGTTCATTTTAGAGAGCCAGGTTTAGAACATAAGGAAGATATGTTATCTGGTTCTTTAGCTGCTCTCCATGGTGGTGTTACGACTGTTTTGGATATGGCAAACAATCAGCCAGTAACTGATTCTACTGAAACAATTAGCATGAAGAAAAAACTTGCGCAAAAGCAAAACAATATTGAGATATTGATTGCAGCTGCTATTACAAACAAAAATCATACTGAAATAAACAAAATAGACGAATTCTGTGATGCTTACAAGATTTTTCTCCCAGAGTTTGAAGGAGAACTAGTCGTATCTGATGAGAATATCTTTACAGCTCTATCGGAACTAGAGAAAATTGGTTCAGAACAACCTATAATTATCCAAGCAGAAGATCAAGAAATTATTTCAAGATATAGAAATGAATTATCACACAAAAGACAAAGACCACAAGAAGCAGAAACAATTGCTTTTCAGAAAATTTTCAACTGGGCAAAAGAATTTCCGTCTCTTAAATTTCATGCTACTCTTCTATCGAGTTCTCTTACCCTTAAGATGCTTGAGATGGCAAATTTATCGAATTTAACAACTGACACTAGTTACAGATATCTGCTCTTTGATGAAGAAAGCATAATTCCAGATTATAGCAAGAAGGTGAATCCACCTTTTCGAACATCAATTGATAAGGACCTAATTCTGCAAGCTCTATCGACTGGATTAATAGATATAGTCTGTTCAGATCATGCACCTCATACTCTTGAAGAAAAGGAAACTACCGATCCAAGTGGAATTCCAGGTATACAAGAATTACTACCAACACTCATTTCTCTGATACAAAACGGAGAATTGGAATGGGAAAGAGCAATTGAAGCTTTTCATTCGTTTCCAGCTAATTTACTCAATTTAGCTAGTTCTGAACATAATCTAGACAGTCTAGTCATTTTAGATTCTACCTCTCCATTCAATGTTACAAAAGATTGGATTAAGACAAAAGTGAAATGGTCTATTCTAGAGGGAAAGAGTATGTACGGTAAAGTCAAGTATGTTGTTAAAAACGGGGATTTAGCACTGAAAAACGCATGAAGAAAACTAAAACAATCGTTAAATATTGTTTCAAGAATTAATAGCTTATGAGTACACATCGCACTCCATTTGTTGAAAAGTATCACCAAATAGTGTTAAACAAAGGGAGCATGCTTTGTGTAAATTTAGATCCTGCACTGCCAGCACAAAGAAGCAGGTTTGTGATGCCTACCGATGACCGAGTAGAATTTATGAGGAATATAATAAATGAAGTTGCTCCTCATACTAGTGTAATAAAAATGAATAGGCAGTATTTGGTTGGTTTAACAATTGATCAAATCCGAGCTCTGAACATTCTAATCCATCAGAAAGGGATGTTATCTATCGTTGATCATAAATTAGGTGATATCGATACATCCAACGAATCGGCTATTTTCTGGATTAAGGAAGAAGGATTTGACGCTTTAACTTTTTCTCCATACGGTGTAAATATAGAAAAAGCTTCAATGCTTGCTCATGAGAAAAATGTTGGTATTGTAGTGATTATTCTTATGTCTCACCCAGAAGCAATGTTCCACAAAATAGCAATTATTGATGAAAAACCACTATATCTCTACATCGCAGAGATGTGTAAGAAAGCAAGAGTAGATGGATTTTGGGTAGGTAATGCAGAACATATAGATAAAGCAGATATCTCAAAAATAAAGGAAATGATCGGAGATAATTCCCTTACAATGGTTCCATTATATGGTAGAGATCACACAATTATCAAAAGCGTAATCTATCATTATAGTAACGCAATGATTAGTGTAGGAGGAGCAATAGCATATTCAGATGATCCTGAAGAACAGGCTGCACATTATAAACTACTAATTAATAATCTAAAGAATGAAATCGATAAAATAAAGGCACAGCGACAAGGATAAAACTGGACATTCTTTATGCATTACTAAAAACTAATTCTTCTCCTTTTATTGAAAGAATTCCATGAACAACAGTCTTCTTTGTTACTTCTTCTCGACACATTGGACAAGTAGATTTTGCTTCTAACCAAGTGTCAAAGTGCTTTGGATGACCAGCATAATTACAACTTGGACACACACTTACTTCAAGTGTCTCTTCTTCTTTCAAATCGAATTTTTGTAAACAAATAATACATTTATCTCCAGAAATTGCTTCTTCGATGGATTTCGCCCATTCAGATATTTCCTCGGAACTTTGTTGTGTTTCAATTCCATTACTGCCTTGTAGCTGATGCAGTACATTCATGATTTTTTGTTTATTTACAAAAGATAGGGATTCAGAATTGTTCACATTTTCTTGAAGGTTTGAAAGAAAAATGTTAACCTGATTTTTGAAACCTTTCACAGATTTCTGTATCCCCTCGCTTATTTTATCTCCTAGTTTTTGAG
>JAEOTK010000228.1 GCA_016839875.1 Candidatus Heimdallarchaeota archaeon | reverse complement strand
TCTTTAGCATCTAAGGCACTATCTATCATTTCCTTAACTTTGGGATGTCTAATTCCTAGTGCATATGAAGTGGCAGATTCTCTTGTCTCCTTTTTGTCACTAAAAGCTTGTTCTACAATGATTTCTTTTGCTTCCTTAGTACCAATTATTGCTAGAATGTTTATTGCTGAAATTTGTGTGTTTATTGATTTACCTTTAAACACCTTAGCTAGAAATGGAACAGCTTTTCCACCGAGCTTGATAAAAGCATTGTATGAGTTCCCTGAAATAGCTTTATTATTACTAATGTGAACTTGGACTATTTTCTTGATAATGTCATCATTGAATGCATCTAGTGTTACTGGTAATTCAAGTAAAATATCTACGGCATTGAATTGTACTCTATGATTTTTATCCTCTAATGCTTTTAATGCAGCATCTTTGTATCTTGGAATTTTTCTC
Organism: Candidatus Heimdallarchaeota archaeon; assembly: GCA_016839875.1. The sequence continues at coordinate 2,716 of JAEOTK010000228.1, read as the reverse complement.
TCTGCTAGTAGCTTCAAGGCAAAAATCCTCAAATTTGGTTCTTCATGTTTTAGTAATTTAGCTGCAGCTGCTGAACTCTTTTTGGTATGGAGATTTCCTAATACTTCTGTAGCTCTTCCTTTCCATAGGTATTCTTTATCGTAGAATATTTGACTTAGAAAAGTAAGAATTCTATCCCCTATATTTACGAATACATTAACTAGTTCTCTTTTGAATTTAAGATTCCTAAAAATAATATTCTCAGTCATTATCAGCAACATCTCATCAGAGTATGTTGTAGAGTGTAAGGGTTGCGAAAGAAGGAAGAATAATGTTCCATCACTGATAGCTTTGTCTTTATCAGCTAAACTTTTTTCGAACAAGTTTTTAATACGTGGGTAACGATTTTCAGCAAGATTATGAAGACCTAAAATCCTCAAATCTGTATCAATATCCTTAGCAAGCTTCAGATTCACTTTGCGAACTAATTTCTTGTCCCCCACTTCGATCATGGTTCTTGCAGCTTTATCTCGGACAAAACTGCATGGCTTATTTAAAGCAATAAAAAGATCTCCTATTGATTCCTTCTCGATAACCTTAACTAATGTTTGAATAGCTACACGTCTCACTTCAGCAACTGAATCATCCAATTTTCTATAGAAGCAATCAATGATCTTTGGTTTATCTTCTTCCCGTTTCTTAGATTTTTTAGTTAACATCTTTTCTAGATTTTCAAGAGTAATTCTGCGAATTCGAGAATATTTATTTTCTGTAGCATTTAGTAAATGATTTAGTTTTTCTTGATAGTTCATAGATGAAAGGTTGTTAATTGAACTTAGCCTAACTTTGCTGTTTTTGTGTTCAAGTAATTGGTATAGCATATCAGGCAGACTCTTTTCTTCTTTCAAAGAGAAAGCTGTAAAAGCGATGTCTCTAATGTCTTCCCAATTACTCTCAAGAGCTTTGACCATAATATTATGAGCTCTTTTTGATTCAATGAGACTAATTTCTGCAAAAGCTTGCATTCTTTGTGTTTGATTACTACTGGACAAATCTGTTTTTAGAGAAGTGAGAATTTCTTGTGTTGTTTTGTTACTCTTTTGTTGTTTTATGAAATAAGATTTATTCCTTATTAGGTTCTGATATATCACGAATCTGTCCAAATCTTTGAGATGTCCTTGTTTCTTGAATCGTAGATCTTCTAGTAGCATTTTTCCAAGAGGGTTGTCATTAACTTGTTTGATGGAGGTTGCTTTATCAATAAGAAGCTCATGGAGTGCTTTGAAGTATTTCTTAAGTTGTTTTACAATTGTCTTGGGTGCATTAGCATAGAGAATTGGCTGAAGTTTTTCAGCTTCCTCAAAGAAACTTCTCTCAGGAATCTTCTGCGAAAAATAGAATTCGATAGTGTCCTCTGCTAAATTGCTTCGAAATTCTTTTAGCGCAGGACTTCTTTTAATTGCTCTTTCTACTATCCTGAATTTTTCTTTCTTCTTTGCACCAATCAAGTTGAATAGATCATTAAGCTCATCTCCCTCAGATATGATTACTTCCTCACTCAAATCATATGATCTAGGTGTTAATGGACCAGCTTCAGTAATTTTCTTCTTATATTCCAGAAATTGATTTTCATCTATACCTGTTTTTCCTAGCTGAGCTAATTTCTCAAGCTCTCTTGACAAATCAAAACTCCCATAGATATGTTGCATTTTTCTGCATCTGTCTATTCCTGTTGCTACCTCTCCTCCTGATAAGAATCCGTTAATAATGAAATTTGAGAGAGTTTTCCATGGAAGGACATTAGATATTATGGGTACTCCGTTTCTTATGAGTGTTACAACTTGATCTGGATGAAGAATACTTTGAGGAAATGTTACTAATGTTCTATTTTCCTTTTCTTTCATCTGAGGTAAACATAAAGTGTAATCAAAAGGTTGAATTTCAGAGTTTAACGGAGAAGTAGTATCAATGGTTAAACGTTTTGGACCATCATAAGAAAGTAGAAAATCGGGATACTTTTCAGAGAAATTCAATTCCCATTGAATAATAATTCCTTTTGAATTGAGGGACGAATCTAGAGCTCTCATTCTAGGTCTTTCAATCCAATTAGTCGTGATATTCTTATTATTTAACCAATTGAAAAACTTCTGGCACTTCTTTACTTCCTTACCAGTTAAATACTCTCTTTCACTTTCTTTGATGTGCTCTATGATGTAATTCAAACAAGGATTCTCTTTGAGAATATCGTCTGGGACAGAATCTATTTTTCCACTTGATCTTCTATTCCATATACTATAGTCAACCTTTTCTCCTGCACTTCTCATAAGATAGATAAGAAAATCATTTTTGTCTTTCGTGAGATATTTTTTCCTCGATTTGCTTCTTCCTTTTAGTTTGAGCCATTTTTCTATTTCTGGAACTGAGGTGGAGGAAATTTTCACTGAATGGAGAATCCTTTTGGTTCTTTCTTTTAATTCTGTTTTTAAGAAATTAAGTTCAAAGTCTGCACTTATTTCATCAAATCTATCCTTATTCTCCCTAAGCAAAGCCTGCAAAATAATCGCTGCATCCTTCTTTTCTTCTGAGCTTACTGATTCAGGAGGTTCAAGTTTTGAAAAATCCAGTTCGATACCTAGCATCTCTGCATTTTTCTGTAAGAGAAAAGCTTGTTCTAATCGTTTTAGTGTTGATGTAATCCAGAATTTATTTGTGAAAGAGGAATAAGCTTGATTAAAGA